>NZ_JBEZVJ010000021.1:0-27112 GCF_040636935.1 Streptomyces sp. NPDC032940
TCTATCAGATCTTTCCGATCCGATTTCCTCGGTGCTTTCCAGGTTCCCGCTTCCGCGTTTCCCTTTCCGGCGGTTCCGACTCTATCAGATCCTTTCGGGCTCTGATTCCCCGTCAGAGGGGGTCGCCTTCCCGGCTGTTGGGCCGTTCCGACGTCCCAAACCTTAGCGGACTTTCTCTGCGTTTCCCAATCGGTGTCGACCGGGGCGCCGAGTCCCATTCGGAATTGAATTCGGGCATGCCGAGACAGTTCCCAGTGGGAGGTCGTGCTGGTGGTTTGGTGTGCCGCTGCTGCGGCGGGAGGTGCTGCCGCAGAACCGTTACGGCTCCGTGGCAACCCGAAGAACCTTACGGATCCGCCAGGGGACTGTCAAGCGTCGCTGTCAAGATCTTTTAATCGAGGTCGCTGAGCCGACCGCCGGCGTCGGGCTGTGCGTGCTCGACCCTGCGCAGGAGGCGGGTGAGGACCTCACCGAGGGCCGTCCGCTCGTCCGGTGAGAGGTCCTGGAGGAGGTCCTCCTCGAAGACCGTGGCGAGACGCATGGCCTCCAGCCACTTCTCGCGGCCCTCACCCGTCAGCTCGACGATCACGCGGACCCGGTTCGACTCGTCGCGTTCCCGGGTGACCAGCCCCTCCGTCACCATCCGGTCGATGCGGTGGGTCATGGCGGCCGGCGTCAGCCCGAGGCGCTTGGCCAGGTCGCCCGGACCCAGCCGGTAGGGGGCACCGGAGAGAACGAGCGCCTTCAGTACTTCCCAGTCCGTGTTGCTGATGCCCAGCTCCGCCGTCTGGCGGCCGTACGCGACGTTCATGCGGCGGTTGAGCCGGGAGAGCGCCGAGACGATCTTCTCCACCTGCGGGTCCAGGTCCTGGAACTCGCGCTGGTAGGCGGCGATCTGTTCTTCGAGTGTCGGCTCGCCGGCGCCGGAGGTGTCGCCCATGGCCGCAGTATGGCACGCCGCTCCTTTGCCTTGAAGTCCTTCGCTATGTACTCTTTACCTTCGAACTTTAGCTTCTAAGTCTTCAGCCCTAACGGCTGGGGCGGACTACCCAAGAGAGGGTGAACGTGACCAGGGCAATGGGCGCCGCGATGCGCCGGATCCATGTGGGCAACGCACTCAGCGCGTTCGGGCTGGGCTTCACCGTCCCCTACCTGTACGTCTATGTGGCGCAGGTGCGGGGACTGGGGTCCATGACGGCGGGTCTCGTACTCGCCGTCTTCGCCGTGGCCGCTCTGATCGTGCTGCCGTTCGCCGGGCGGGCCATCGTCCGGCGGGGCCCGCTGCCGGTACTGCTGGTCGCCCTGGTCACCGCCGCGCTCGGCGCGCTGAGCCTGGGTCTCGCGGCCACGGCGGCCACCGTGCTGCTGTCCGCTGCCGCGCTGGGCGCGGGGCAGGCCGTGATGCAGCCGGCGCTCGCCACGATGATCGTGGACTGCTCGCCCTCGGAGACCCGGTCGCGGGCGTTCGCGATGCAGTTCTTCCTGCAGAACCTAGGTCTGGGCGTCGGCGGGCTCATCGGCGGTCACCTGGTCGACACCACGAGCGCCGCGTCGTTCACGATGCTGTTCGCGATCGAGGCGGCGATGTTCCTGCTGCTGGTCGTGGTGATGGCGACGGTCCGGATGCCGCGTGCGCCGCGGGTGGAGGAGGCTCCGGGGCAGGCCTCCGGCAGCGGCTGGAAGCAGCTGCTGGGCAACCGGGCCATGGTGCAGCTGTGCGTACTGGGCTTCGTGCTGTTCTTCGCCTGCTACGGGCAGTTCGAGTCGGGGCTGAGCGCCTACGGCGTCGAGGCCGCCGGGATCTCGACGTCCGCGCTGGGGACGGCGCTGGCGGCGAACACGCTGATGATCGTCGTCGCGCAGTTCGCGGTGCTGAAGTTCGTGGAGCGGCGCAAGCGGTCCCGGGTGATCGCCGCCGTGGGTCTGATCTGGGCCGTGGCGTGGGCGGTGGCCGGGTACGCCGGGCTCGGGCACGGCAGCCAGACGATGGCGACGGCCGCCTTCATCTCGACGTACGCGCTGTTCGGGCTGGGTGAGGCGATGCTGTCGCCGACGCTGGCGCCGCTGGTGGCCGACCTGGCACCGACCGGGATGGCGGGGCAGTACAACTCCGCCTTCGCCCTGGTGAAGCAGCTCGCGCTGGCGATCGGACCGGCGGTGGGCGGGCCGCTCGGCGCCTCGCTCCACGGTCCGTACATCGTGGCGTTCCTGCTGTTCTCGCTGGGCATCAGCGTGCTGGCGGTACGGCTGGGGCGGCAGCTCACGGACGTGCAGGACCAGCCGTCGCTCGCGCGGAGCCGGGTGGTCACGCAGGGCGGGACGCCGACGGGCGCCGTGGCGGCCGCGGAGGCGTGAGCGTCGGTGCCGTGACGGTCGCCTGGCCGTCACGGCTCACTGATCACGGCGCACAGCTCAGGGCTCAGGGCTCACGGCTTCGGCAGGACGAATTCGCACCAGACGGATTTGCCGCCGCCGGGTGTGCGTCTGGACCCCCAGTTGGAGGCGATGGTCGCGACGATGGCGATGCCCCGGCCGGACTCGTCCCCGGGTTCCGCGCGGCGGCGCCGGGGCAGATGGTCGTCGCCGTCGGTCACCTCGATGATCAGGCGGCGGTCCGTGCGGCGCAGGCGCAGGCGCATCGGGGGCGTGCCGTGCTGGAGGGAGTTGGCGACCAGCTCGCTCGCGGCCAGGACGCCCAGGTCGCGCAGGTCGGCGGGGAAGCGCCAGCTGGCGAGGACGCCGGAGGCGAAGGCACGCGCGCGGGGGGCCGCTTCGACGCCGCCGAGCAGTTCGAGCGTGGCGTTGCGGAAGAGCTCGGCCTCCGCGCCCTTGCGGGCGGGGTGCTGGAGGACCAGGACGGCCACGTCGTCGTCGTGCTCCGGGGTGACGCCGGCCGAGCGGACGAGGCGGTCGCAGACCACCTGGGGGCTGCCGGTCGCCCCGGACAGGGCGCGTTCCAGGGCGGCGATGCCCTCGTCCAGGTCCTCGTTGCGCCGTTCCACCAGGCCGTCGGTGTAGAGGACGGCGGTGGAGCCGGGGGCCAGGGCGATGGAGCCCGACGCGTGCATCCAGCCGCCCGTGCCGAGCGGGGGGCCGGTGGGCTCGTCGGCGCGCTGGACGGTGCCCGTCTCGTCGCGGACCAGGATGGGCAGGTGCCCGGCGGAGGCGTACACCAGCCGGCCCTCGTTCGGGTCGTGGATGGCGTAGACGCAGGTGGCGATCTGATTGGCGTCGATCTCGGTGGCGAGGCCGTCCAGGAGCTGGAGGACCTCGTGCGGGGGCAGGTCGAGGCGGGCGTAGGCGCGCACCGCCGTACGGAGCTGGCCCATGACGGCGGCCGCACGGACGCCTCTGCCCATGACGTCGCCGATGACCAGGGCGGTGCGGCCGCCGCCGAGGGTGATCACGTCGTACCAGTCGCCGCCGACCGCGGCCTCGGTGCCGCCGGGGTGGTAGGTGGCGGCGACGCGCAGGTCGTCGGGCTCCTCGAGTTCCTGGGGGAGCAGGGAGCGCTGGAGGGTGACGGCGGTTTCGCGCTGGCGGCGTTCGCTCGCGCGCAGGCGTGCCGCGGCCTCGGCGTGGTCGGTGACGTCGGTGGCGAAGACGAGTACACCGCGGTCGCCGCCGCGGTCGCCCTCGGTGACCGGGGTGCACGTGAAGGTGTAGGAGCGTCCGTCGGGGGCCCTGCGCGACTTGAGGGTGCGGGGTCTGCCGCTGCGCTGGACCTGGTCGAGGAGCGGGAAGAGGCCGAGGGTGTCGAGCTCGGGGAGGGCCTCGCGGGCCCGTCGGCCGAGGGGGCGTGCGCCGAAGGCCGTGGCGTAGGCGTCGTTGACGTAGGCGATGCGGTGGTCGGGGCCGTGGACCAGGGCGACGAGGGCCGGGACGCGGTCGAGGACGTCGCGGGTCGGCAGGTCGTCGACGGCCGGGACCGGCGGGGCCTCGTCGGTCAGCTGTTCGGCGCGGGCGGCGGGCACGGAGCCGTCTGACCGGCGCTCCGGGGAGAGTGCCGGGTCGGTCCGCGCGGCGGCGCGGCGCTGTGTTCCGGGGAGTCGGGCGCTCCAGCGCGTGAAGTTCACGAATCCTTGCCTCGGGTAGTCGTCGGCGGCCGGTACCGGAACCGGCAGGGCCCGGGAGCCGCGCGGGGTGAGCGGCGGCCCGCCCGCGGTGGTGGACCAGTCTGGCAGGGTGCCGACCGGCCGACATCCGTCAGACGCCGGGCCGGCCCGGGGAGTTCCTGACTCCGGCCAGGACTACCCCTTCGGGTTGCGCGGAGGTTCCTGAGAAGGCTTTCCACCGGCCGCGAGTTCGAACTCGGCGCGGGGATGTTCGAGTGATCCCAGGGAGACGATCTCCCGTTTGAAGAGTCCGGCGAGGGCCCATTCGGCGAGCACGCGCGCCTTGCGGTTGACGGTGGGGATGCGGCTGAGGTGGTAGGCGCGGTGCATGAACCACGCCGGGTAGCCCTTCAGTCTGCGTCCGTAGACGTGCGCGACGCCCTGGTGGAAGCCGAGGGAGGCGACGGAGCCGACGTACCGGTGCGCGTACGTGTCGAGGGGTTCGTCGCGCAGGGCGTGCGCGATGTTGTCGCCGAGGACCCTGGCCTGACGGACGGCGTGCTGGGCGTTGGGGGCGCACGGTGTGCCGGCGTCGGCGGCCGTGACGTCGGGGACGGCGGCGGCGTCACCCGCGGCCCACGCGTGCGGGGCGCCGTCGACGGCGAGTTGGGGTGTGCACACCAGCCGGCCGCGGTCGTCGAGGGGCAGGTCGGTGGCGGCGAGGACGGGGTGGGGTTTGACACCGGCCGTCCAGACGACGGTGCGGGTGGGGAAGCGGGCGCCGTCGCTGAGGACGGCGACGCGGTCCGCGCAGGACTCCAGGCGGGTCTCCAGGCGTACGTCGATGTTGCGACGGCGCAGTTCGGTGACCGTGTAGCGGCCCATGTCCTCGCCGACCTCGGGGAGGATGCGGTCCGAGGCCTCGACGAGGATCCACTTCATGTCCTCGGGAGTGACGTTGTGGTAGTAGCGGGCGGCGTAGCGGGCCATGTCCTCCAGTTCGCCGAGCGCTTCGACTCCGGCGAAGCCCCCGCCGACGAAGACGAAGGTGAGGGCGGCGTCGCGGACGGCGGGGTCGCGGGTGGAGGAGGCGATGTCCAGCTGCTCGAGGACGTGGTTGCGCAGGCCGATGGCCTCCTCGACGGTCTTGAAGCCGATGCCGTGGTCGGCGAGGCCGGGGACGGGCAGGGTGCGGGAGACCGAGCCGGGCGCGAGGACGAGTTCGTCGTACGTCAGCCGGCGGGCGCCCGTGCCCTCCTCGTCGGTGGCGAGGGTGCTGATGGTGGCGGTGCGGCCGGTGTGGTCGATGCTGTGCGCCTCACCGACGACGACGTTGCACTGGCCGAGGACGCGGCGCAGCGGCACGACGACGTGGCGCGGGGAGATGGAGCCGGCCGCCGCCTCGGGGAGGAACGGCTGGTAGGTCATGTAGGGGTCGGGGGTGACGACGGTGATCTCCGCCTCGTCCCGCCGGAGTTCGGGCCTCAGGTTCCGCTGGAGACGCAGGGCCGTGTACATCCCGACGTAGCCGCCGCCGACAACGAGAATGCGCGCACGTTCCTTCACCATCCCATGACGCACCCGGCGCTTGCGTTTGTCCACAGGCCCGGCGATTTGTGTGACCGGAGACCACTCGGCCGCCGGGTTGGCCGGATTGCCGTGGTGCGGGGCGCCGACGCAGGTCAGCGTGGGTGGGACGGGCAGCGGCAGGGGGCATATTCCGGGCGTATACCGCCCGTGCTCCGATCGGGGGGCGCTCCGTGCGGAACGTGCCCCTTCTGAATTGACTCCCGCTCAACTATGTTCGTCCCCACGGAGTGTAGGGGGATGTGTTCACGGGGTCCGCGACGGGCGGGCCGCCGGGCCGGGTCCGCCAGGCGCACTCCGGCTTTCGATGGCGGGGAGAGTCTCCGGGGGGAGACGTCATTACCGGGGGATTGTCTATGCATGTTCAGGACTCTCATTGGTCGTCCGCTTCCGCTGTCGCGCCCGGTGGCGTGATGGGCGCGGCGACGGGCGGCGGACGCGGTGACGGCGGGCGTACGGCGCCGCTGCGCGTGGACGCCCAGCGCAATCTCGAGCACGTGCTGCGCGCGGCGCGCGAGGTGTTCGGCGAGCTGGGGTACGGCGCGCCGATGGAGGACGTGGCGCGGCGCGCGCGGGTCGGTGTCGGCACGGTGTACCGGCGCTTTCCGAGCAAGGACGTGCTGGTCCGGCGGATAGCCGAGGAGGAGACGGCCCGGCTGACCGACCAGGCCCGGGCGGCGCTCGGGCAGGAGGACGAGCCGTGGTCGGCGCTGTCGCGCTTCCTGCGCACGTCGGTGGCCTCGGGGGCCGGCCGGCTGCTGCCGCCGCAGGTGCTGCGGGTCAGGGTGCCGGACGACGGTGACGCGGGTGGCGCGGCCGGTGAGCCCCGGGTGCCGCAGCAGCGGGTGCAGCCGGGCCCGGGTGAGCTGCGGCTGGTGGCCGAGGACGCGGTGCCGCAGGGGCCCGCCGCGGGGTCGCCCGCCGCCACCGCCGGTACGCCCCTGGCGCCGGAGGTGGATCACGGGGCGGCGGCGCTGCTGGAGGTCGTGGGCCGGCTGGTGGACCGCGCCCGTGCGGCGGGTGAGCTGCGGCCGGACGTGTCGGTGTCGGACGTGCTGCTCGTGATCGCCACGGCGGCGCCCTCGCTGCCCGACGCGGCGCAGCAGCAGGCCGCCTCGGCCCGGCTGCTGGACATCCTGCTGGAGGGGCTGCGTTCGCGTCCCGCGTGAGGCCGGTGACGGTCTCGAGCGGGGCGGCGGGGTGCTTACCGCGCGTCCCGCTCGTGGACCGTCGGCGACGGGGTGCCCTTCCCGGCCGGGAGCCACGGGGTGCGTGCTCCTCGAGCGACGCGGCCGGGGGCGGCGTCGGAGGCCGGCGGTGCTGGAGTCACAGGGCATCGGAGCCGAAGACGTAACCCTTACCCGAACGGCTGACCGTTAGTACTGCATTGCGGTAAGTCACCACGGACGAGTGACCCGCCCCGGTGCGGGTTCCTGACCAGTAGCCCCTGTGGCACCCTGACCCGGTGTTCGGGTCTGGTTGGGCAGGTGGCGGGGGCTTCCGCGATGAGCGTTGACGGGCGGGACGGTGCACGCGGTGACGGCGAGGCCGGACCCGGTGATCCGCCGCAGGTACCGGGGCAGGGCGGCCCGGCGGACGTGCCGCAGGGCGGCGCCTTCGCGGGCGGCGGCGTCCCGGCGCAGCGGGAGCTGCACGAGGACAGCGTGCTGCCGCCTCCGCGCGACGTGCCGGCGCCCTCCGACGCCGAGCTGATCGGGCTGATGCGCTCGGGCGACGACACGGCCTACGAGGAGCTGTACCGGCGCCACGCGGACGCCGTGCGCCGGTACGCGCGCACCTGCTGCCGCGACGCGCACACCGCGGACGACCTCACCGCCGAGGTGTTCGCCCGCATGCTCCAGGCGGTGCGCGGCGGTTCGGGGCCCGAGCACGCCGTACGCGCGTATCTGCTGACCGCCGTCCGGCGCGTCGCCGCGGGCTGGACGCGGTCGGCCCGGCGCGAGGAACTGGTCGACGACTTCGCCGTGTTCGCCGCGCAGTCCGCGCACACCGCGAAGGTGCAGGACGACGACACCCTGGAGCTCGGCGCCGACGTGCGCGCCATGCACGAGGCCGAGCAGTCCATGGCCATGCAGGCGTTCCGGTCGCTGCCGGAGCGGTGGCAGGCCGTGTTGTGGCACACCGAGGTCGAGGACGAGTCGCCGAGTGAGGTGGCCGTGCTCTTCGGGCTGGACGCCAACGGCACGCGCGTCCTCGCCAGTCGCGCCCGCGAGGGCCTGAAGCAGGCCTATCTCCAGGCGCACGTCAGCGACGCCCTCGCCGCCGACGAGGAGTGCGCTCGCCATGCCGACCAGCTCGGCACCTATGCCCGCGGCAGGCTGCGCACCCGGGCCGAGCGGGGCCTGCGCAAGCACCTGGAGGAGTGCGCCAGGTGCCGGCTGGCCGCCACTCAGATCGAGGAGGTCGCGAGCGGCATCCCGGCGGTGGTTCCGGTCGCGGTCATCGGCTGGTTCGGCGTCGCCGGGTACGCCAAGGCCGCCGGGCTCATCGCCGGGGGCGCGGGCGCCGGAGCGGCCGGTGCCGCGGGGGCCGCGGCAGCGGCGGGCGGTGGTGCGTCCGGCGGTGCGGGCGCCGGGGGCGGAGCGGCCTCGGAGGGGCTGGGCGCGCCGGTGAAGGCGGGGATCGCGGCCGGTGTGACGGCGGTGGCCGCCGCGGCGGCGCTGGTCTTCGCGCTGACCGGCAACGACGCCGCCCCGGACAACGAACCGCCGCGGGCCGCCCCGCCCGCCTCCTCACCGGTGGCACAGCCCGCGCCAAAGACGCCCGCGCCGGCGAAGCGGACCCCGCCCCCGCCGGCGGCCGCGCCCGAGCCGGCCCCGACGCCCACGCCCACTCCGACACCCACCCCCACACCGTCCCCGACGCCCACGCCCACACCCACCCCGAGGCCGACCCCGACCCCCACACCGACGCCGAGCCCGACCCCGCCCCCCACACCGACTCCGACGCCCACACCGCCGCCCGCCCCGGCCGTCTACCGGTGGAGCGAGCTGGCGTACGACCTGACCGGCGACGGCACCGGCCCCGAGATGCGGCTGGCCGGGAGCAGCTGGGTGTGGCAGCGCTCCGGTCTGTCGATCGGGGACGTGGAGCACGCGAACGGCGTCACCGTGCACGGACGCTCCTCCGTCACCATCGACCTCAACCGCTCGTGCTCGTCCTACGACGCCCTGGTCGGCGTCGACGACCTGACGATGAAGCTCGGCAAGGTCCACTTCTCGGTGTACGCGGACGATGTCCCGCTGTGGAACTCCGGGATGGTCAAGGGCGGTGATCCGGCGGCCCCCGTCCACGTGGACATCTCCGGACGCGAGACCGTACGGCTGGTGACGGAGCCGCACAGTCCCGTCGACTCGTTGGCGCTGGCGGACTGGGCGCAGTCGCGCTTCACCTGCACGTAAGGAGTCGTCGCGCGCACGGGGGCGGACGTCGTCAGCCCCGGCGCGCCACGGTCCCGGCGCCTCCCAGCGCTCCCCGTTGGGGCGCGATGCCCGCGGGAACCGCGCGCTGCCGTGCCGGGGTGCCGGTCCAGCAGGTGCCCCGGCGGGCGAGCAGGCGGCGGAGCCAGAGCTCCAGCGAGACCAGGTCGGCCAGTCCGTCCAGCGGCAGCGGTTCGCCCGCGGCCGCCCCGCGCACCGCCTTGCGCACGACCCGCGCCTCGACGAGCCCCGCCTCGGCGAGCAGCGGCGTGTCGAACAGCGCCAGCAGCGAGTCGGCGGCGACCCGCAGCCCCGTCCGCGCGGCGGAGGCGGCCAGCGCCTGCGTCGGCGCGCCCCACCCGCCGGGCAGCTCGCTCACCCCGGCGCCCTCCAGTACCGTGCGCAGGATCGCGGCCCGTGCGCCGGGCTGGACGCGCAGCGCCTCCGGCAGCGCACGGCAGGCGCGGACGACCTGGTTGTCGAGGAACGGCGCGTGCAGCCGCTGGAAGCGGATCTCCGCGGCCTGTTCCAGCACCCGCACCTCGGCCGCCTGCCGGGCCAGTGCCGCACGCGCCCGGAAGTCACCGGGCCGCTGTCCCGGCCCCACCCCGGACCGCTGGGTGGACGCCTGAAGACGAACCGATACTTCAGCCAGCGCCTCCCCCGTCAGCCACCGCGCCGCAGGCCCCGGCCCGGCCCAGGTCAGGACGGCGAGCGACGCTTGCACGGCGCCGCCCCCGCCCCCGCCGGCCGGCTCGTCGAAGCGCCGGCGCAGCAGCCGCTCGGCGAGTGCCTCGACGCCCGTGCGGTAGGGCGTGCGCGACAGGCGCCGGGCCGCTGCGTACACGCGCGCGGGGACCAGCACCGAGCCGTCGGCCTTGGCGAGAGCGGCGACCGGGCGGACGAGATGGCGCCGTTTGCGGTCCATCAGCAGGTCGGCCAGGCGCGCGGGGTGGGCGTCGAGCACCTGTCGTGCCCCGTAGCCCGTGAAGTGGTCCGCGCTGCCTGCGGCCAGCCGCGCCCGGTGCCGGGCCGCCGATACCAGGCAGGAGCCCGGTTCGTCGGTCAGCGGCCCGTCGAGCGCGGCGTACGGCAGGACGTCCTCCCCGCCGGTGACGACGACGTGGTGCAGCCGCGGGTTGGCGGCCAGCGCGCCCGCCCGCTCCAGTTCGGACTCGCGCCCGCCGACGGCGAGGTCGTTGAAGGTGACGGCGAGCAGCCGCTCGCCGGCGCCCGTGCCGTGCCCGAGCACGGTGCCCGGCGTCCCCGGCAGGCCGGCGGCCAGCAGCGCCAGCGTCGCCGAGGCCGGTCCGCCGGACAGGTCGGCGCCGATACCGGGCACCGGCATCCCGCGCGCGGCGCGCCGTTCGGCGGGCCCCATGCCCGGCACCGGGCCCGGGTCGATGCCGTCGCCGGGGACGTGCCGGGGGGCGGCGAGGCGGGTGCGTACGGCTTCCACCAGCGCATCGCGCACGCCGTCCACGGCACGGTGCGGGTCGGCGGCGGGGGCCGCCACGGCGAGCGAGGCCACCTGCTCGTACCCGGCGATCTCGCGTGCCCCGGCGCGCAGGATCAGCGCATGCCCCGGCGGAATGCGCTTCACGCCGTCGTACGGGGTGGAGTCGTCCAGCGCGGCCGGCACGTCGGGAGCGGCGAGCAGTGCGGCGAGGTGTCCGAAGTCGAGATTGGCCTCGACGAGGTCGGCCAGGGGCAGCGCGGCGGTCGCGTACGCCGTGCCGCCCGCCCAGGGGGTGTGGAACACCGGGCGCGCGCCCGCGAGATCGCCGCAGACGGTGATGCGCCGGCCGACCTGGACGACGGCCGTGTAGCTGCCGGGCCAGGCGGTCAGGTGGCGCAGCGCCCCGCCGCGCGCCGCGAAGAGCCCGACGCGCAGTTGCTCGTCGGAGGCGCCGCAGATGCCGAGGACGGCGATCCGGGTGCCGGGATCGGCGGTGACGACGCGCACCTCGTCGGGGCGCCAGTCGCCGACCGCCCACAGGGGGTCGGGGCCGCCCCACAGAAGCTGGGATCCGACGGGCTGCACCGTCTCACCGTCGTACCCGGTGACCCCGGCGTCGTACCCGGTGGCCCCGGCGGAGCCGCCGGCTCCCGCGCTTCCCGCGGCTCCCACGGCGGTGCTGCTCCACCCCACCAACCACCGCATCGACGCCTCCACAGGCCGGGGAACCAGTGCACCGTACGAACTGGTTCCCCATGCTGCCATGAAGGGCGCGCCACGGAGCGTCGGCGGAGCCGCGTGTGCTCCGGTGAATGCGCCCCCGCGGAGACCCACGCGAGGACGTCAACTCCCGCCGGCCGCTGGGCGACCGGGCGCGGCGGCGGCCCCGGGGCCGGCCCGACGACGTGAATGCGCCCCCGGAACGCGCCCTTTGACTACCCGACGCGCCCTCAAGTCCCATGGTGAGGGCGCGGAAGCCCCATAAACCTGGGGGGCATTTTTTGGCCAAATCGGCGTCACACAGACGGTTTTGAACACTCTCCGTACAGGCTCTGCGCACCGCCCGGCGGTGCGCAGTCCGGGAGACGGGCCACGCCTCCCGGACCGGTCCGCCGCCCGCGGGGATGTAGGCGGCGGCGTCCCCCAGCCCACTGGATCCAGTACAGCGGGCCGACCCACGCACCGCCATGGAATCGCTCCCCCGGTGGCCGGAGAAGAGCGCACGGACGGGCGCACGGCCACACACCGGGAGCACACGGCAACAGTCCGTACAGGCACCGCACTTCCGTACGGGCCACAATCCCGCCATCCGGAACAATGCCTCTTAACGCATGGGATGCGGCGAACTACGCTGGGTTTACGAATGCCGCGTGGTTATGCCACTGCGGCAGCCGTCTGTGTCGAGGGGTGGCGCATGTCCAGGGAGCAACGCGGGCCGAACGAAAAGCTCGGCGCCGTTCTCGCCCTCGCGGGAATCAGCAACGCGGGGCTCGCCCGGCGCGTCAACGACCTCGGCGCCCAGCGCGGGTTGACGCTCCGCTACGACAAGACGTCGGTGGCACGCTGGGTGTCGAAGGGCATGGTGCCGCAGGGTGCGGCGCCGCACCTGATCGCCGCCGCCATCGGCCAGAAGCTCGGCCGGCCGGTGCCGCTCCACGAGATCGGCCTGGCGGACGCGGACCCCGCCCCCGAGGTGGGCCTCGCCTTCCCCCGGGACGTCGGACAGGCGGTCAGATCCGCCACCGAGCTGTACCGCCTCGACCTCGCCGGCCGCCGGGCCGGGGGCGGCGGCATCTGGCAGTCGCTCGCCGGCTCGTTCGCGGTGAGCGCGTACGCCACGCCCGCCTCACGGTGGCTGATAACCCCGGCCGACAGCTCGGTGGCGCGTGAGGCGAGCCCGGCCGAGGGCTCCGGCGCACCGCTCAAAGTCGGCCACAGCGATGTGCGCAAGCTCCGGGAGGCCGCCGAGGACGCCCGCCGCTGGGACTCCAAGTACGGTGGCGGCGACTGGCGTTCGTCGATGGTCCCCGAGTGCTTACGCGTCGAGGCGGCCCCGCTGCTCCTCGGCTCCTACTCCGACGAGGTCGGCCGCGCCCTGTTCGGTGCCTCGGCCGAGCTGACCCGGCTGGCCGGCTGGATGGCCTTCGACACCGGCCAGCAGGAAGCCGCCCAGCGGTACTACATCCAGGCCCTGCGCCTGGCCCGCGCGGCGGCCGACGTCCCGCTCGGCGGGTACGTCCTCGCCTCCATGTCCCTCCAGGCCACCTACCGCGGTTTCGGCGACGAGGGCGTGGACCTCGCCCAGGCCGCCCTGGAACGCAACCGCGGACTGGCCACGGCCCGCACGATGAGCTTCTTCCGCCTGGTCGAGGCCCGCGCCCACGCGCGCGCGGGCGACGCACCGGCGGCGGGCGCCGCCCTGAAGTCCGCCGAGAGCTGGCTGGAACGCGCCCGCCCGGGCGACAACGATCCGACGTGGCTGGGCTTCTACTCCTACGACCGGTTCGCCGCCGACGCGGCCGAGTGCTACCGCGACCTGAAGGCACCACGCCAGGTCCGCCGCTTCACCGAGCAGGCCCTGTCGCAGCCGACGGAGGAGTTCGTACGCTCGCACGGCCTCAGGCTCGTCGTCTCGGCGGTGGCCGAGCTGGAGTCCGGCAACCTGGACGCGGCCTGCGAGCAGGGTGTGCGGGCGGTCGAGGTCGCCGGGCGCATCTCCTCGGCCCGCACCACCGAGTACGTCAAGGATCTCCTGCACCGCCTGGAGCCGTACGGCGACGAGCCCCGGGTGGTCGAGCTGCGCGAGCGCGCCCGGCCGCTCCTGGTGACGCCCGCCTGACTCCGGCGCCGCACGGGTTTGAGGGCATTGTCAGTGGCGCAGTGCACTATCGGAGCCGGGAGACGGACCGGGAAGGGACCGGGAGGTGGGACACGTGCGGACCGGGATCGCATACGACTGCGACGTGCTGGTGATCGGCGGCGGGATCGTCGGCCTGTCCACGGCGTACGCGATCACGCGCACCGCGCCGGGCACCCGGGTGACGGTGCTGGAGAAGGAGCCCGGACCGGCCCGCCACCAGACGGGCCGCAACAGCGGGGTGATCCACAGCGGCATCTACTACCGCCCGGGCTCCCTGAAGGCGCGCTACGCGGTGCGGGGTGCCGCCGAGATGGTCAAGTTCTGCGCGGAGTACGGCATCGACCACGCGGTCACCGGCAAGCTGATCGTCGCCACCGACCGGGCCGAGCTGCCCCGGCTGCACGCGCTCGTGCAGCGCGGCCGGGAGAACGGCATCCCCGTGCGGGAGCTGGGCGCGGCCCAGATCCACGAGTACGAGCCGGAGGTCCGGGGCCTGGCGGCCATACACGTCGGGACGACCGGCGTCTGCGACTACGCCAAAGTGGCACGGCAGCTGGCGCGGGCCTCGGGCGCGGAGATCCGCTACGGGGCGGAGGTCCTGCGCATCGACCGGCGCCCGGACCTCGGCGTCGCCGTCCGCACCCGCACCGGCGACGTGATCCGCGCCCGGGTCCTGGTCAACTGCGCCGGCCTGCACTGCGACGAGGTCGCGCGGATGACGGGGGACGACCCGGGGATGCGGATCGTGCCCTTCCGGGGCGAGTACTACGAGCTGGCGCGGCCGGAGCTGGTGCGCGGCCTGGTCTATCCGGTGCCGGACCCGGCGTTCCCGTTCCTCGGGGTGCATCTGACCCGCGGCATCGACGGCAGCGTGCACGTCGGTCCCAACGCGGTGCCGGCGCTCGCCCGCGAGGGGTACGGCTGGGGTGTGGTCCGGCCCCGCGAGCTGGGCGCCACGCTGGCCTGGCCGGGCTCGTGGCACATCGCCCGGCGCCACTGGAGATACGGCGCCGGGGAGCTGCGGCGTTCGCTGTCCAAGGGGGCGTTCACATCGGCGGTGCGCAGGCTGTTGCCGGCGGTGACGGAGGGCGACCTGGTGGAGTCGCCGGCGGGCGTGCGGGCGCAGGCGGTGCTGGCGGACGGGACGCTGGTGGACGACTTCCTGATCAAGGAGGGGGTGCGGGCGGTGCATGTGCTGAACGCGCCGTCTCCTGCGGCGACGGCGGCGCTGCCGATCGGGCGGGAGGTGGGGCGGCGGGCGCTGGCCGCTCTGGCGGGGGCGTGACGTCCCCGGTGTCGGCGGGGTGCCCGGCGCCGAAGCTGGGCGGGGGCGGATCGCGTGGCCCCGCGCTGCGGGGCGCCTCCCCCAGAGGGGCCCCAGCGCCCGCCCGTGCCGCCCCTGGGGGCACGTTCCAGGCCGTTCAGGCCCGGGGGAGACACGACTGCCCGCGGGCCGGGGCGGCATGGCTGCCCGCAGCTGTGTCCCGGGCGAAGGCCGTAAAATCTAGGCACTGTGTCTGAATCACGTCATGTTCCCGAGACCCCGCAGCCGGTTCGTGCCAAGGGGGAGCCGCGGTTTCCCGATGGGCCGAAGGCGGATCCCGCCGGGTCCCACTTCGAGCGGCGCATCCGGAGCTTCCAGCCGCGCCGGAGCCGGGTCACCGCCGGTCAGGCGGACGCGCTGCAGCGGCTGTGGCCGAAGTGGGGCCTGGACATCGACGGGCAGCGGATCATCGAACTCACCGAGTTGTTCGGGAACGCCGCTCCCGTCGTCCTGGAGATCGGCTTCGGCATGGGCGAGGCCACCGCTCAGATGGCCGCCGCCGACCCGGACACCAACATCCTCGCCGTGGACGTCCACACCCCCGGCCAGGGAAACCTGCTCGGCCTCGCCGACCGGAACGGCCTGTCCAACATCCGCGTGGGCAACGGCGACGCGATCATCCTCCTGCGCGAGATGCTCGCACCCGGCTCCCTCTCCGGGCTGCGCGTCTACTTCCCCGACCCCTGGCCGAAGAAGCGGCACCACAAGCGCCGCCTGATCCAGCCGGAGTTCCTGACCCTGGCCGCGTCCCGCATCGCACCGGGCGGCATCGTGCACTGTGCCACCGACTGGGAGCCGTACGCGGAGCAGATGCTCGAGGTCCTCACCGCGCACCCCGATTTCGAGAACACCGTGCCCGACGGCGGTTTCGCGCCGCGCCCCGCCCACCGCCCGCTGACCCGTTTCGAGGGCCAGGGACTGGACAAGGGTCATGTGGTGAACGACCTGCTCTTCCGTCGCGTACAGGAGCAACCCCCCACCGGTTAGGGTCCATGCCGTGGCCACCTGTCCCCCGTATCCGACGCATCCGCCCACACATCCGCAGACGCGTCCGCACTGGTGGCAGCGCACCTGGGTGCGTTACGGCGCGCTGGTCACCCTGCTCGCGCTCTCCGGCCTGGTCATCCTGGCCCTGGTGCGCGAACAGACCGGCGACGAGGGGTTCCTGGTGGGCCTCGGGCTCGCGGTCTTCCCCGTACCGCTGCTCATAGCCGCCTTCCGCTGGCTGGACCGGGTCGATCCCGGCCCCTGGCGGAACCTGCTGTTCTGCTTCGCCTGGGGCGCGTGCGCGGCAGCGCTGATCGCGATCGTCGCCAACAGCTTCGCGACGAGATGGATAGCGACGGCCACCGCCGACCCCACCGGCGCGGACACCCTGGGCGCCACGGTGATAGCGCCGGTCGTGGAGGAGTCCGCCAAGGCCGCCGCCGTCCTGCTGGTCTTCCTCTTCCGCAGGCGGCACTTCACCGGCATCGTCGACGGCGTCGTCACAGCCGGCGTCACCGCCACGGGCTTCGCCTTCACCGAGAACATCCTCTACCTCGGCACCGCCTTCGGCACCGACCAGCTCACCGGCGACCGGGGCTTCGCCTCGGTGACCGCGGCGACCTTCTTCGTCCGCGTCGTCCTGTCGCCGTTCGCCCACCCGCTGTTCACGGTGCTCACCGGCATCGGCTTCGGCTTCGCCGCGCTCGCCCCCGCCCGTCGGCGCCTGCGGCGCGTGCTGCTCCCCCTGTCCGGCCTGCTGCTGGCGATGGGCGTGCACGCGCTGTGGAACGGCTCGGCCTCGCTCGGCGAGTACGGCTTCTTCGCCGTGTACGCGGCGTTCATGGTGCCGGCCTTCGGCCTGCTGACCTGGCTGGCGATCTGGACCCGGCAGCGTGAACTCGCCGCCGTACGGGCCGAGCTGCCCGTCTACGCGGTGGCCGGCTGGCTGGCCCCGGCCGAGCCGTTCACGCTCGGCTCGATGCGGGCCCGCCGCATCGCCCGGCGGCACGCCCGCCGGCACGCCGGGAGGCCGGCGGCACGGGCGGTGGCGGAGTACGAGGCGTACGCGACCTCGCTGGCGTTCCTGCGGCACCGCGGACGCCGGGGCCGGGCGGGCGCGGACTACGTCGCCCGGGAGCGGGAACTGCTGACCGAGCTGTGGCGCCGGCGGGACACGGCACGCCCCGCACTGGACCACGCGGCCCGGGCCACGGCGCCGCCCGTCCCGGTGCTCGCACCGCACTGGCCGCCGTACGGGACGCACGCGGCACCCGCGCCCGTCCCGTATCCCGGCCACGCCCCCCACACCGCGCAGCCCCCGTACCCGACCGCCTACGCCATGCCCGTCCACGCCCCGTACACGGCGTACTCCGCGTACCCGCCCCCGAACCCGTACCGGTCGTAGCAGCGGCGGGAAAGCCCCTCAGGCCGACGCCTCCGTCAGCCTGCGCACCTCCGCCCCCGTCAGCTCCAGTTCCGCCACTCCCAGCAGCGCCGGCAGCTGTTCCACCGTCCGCGCGGACGCGATCGGCGCCGCCACCGTCGGCTGGGCCGCCAGCCAGGCCAGGGCGACCGTGGCGACCGGCACGCCATGGGCCTCGGAGATCTCGTCCAGCGCGGTGAGCACCCGCCGCCCGCGCTCGCTCTCCAGGTGCTTGGCGGCACCGCCCGCCCGCGGGCTGTCGACGGCCGTACCGGGCCGGTACTTGCCGGTGAGGAAGCCGGACGCGAGGGCGTAGTACGGCACGGCGGCCAGGCCGGCCCGCTCGGCGAGGTCGCGCAGTCCGCCCTCGTACGTGTCGCGCGAGACCAGGTTGTAGTGAGGCTGGAGGGCCACGTACCGGGCGAGGCCCTCGCGGTCGGAGAACTCCAGGGACGCGGCGAGCCGCTCGGCCGTGATGTTGGAGGCGGCGATGTGGCGGACCTTGCCCGCGCGCACCAGTTCGTCGAGAGCGCCGATGATCTCCTCGACCGGCACCTCGGGCTTGTCGAAGTGGGTGTAGTAGAGGTCGATGTGGTCGGTGCCCAGGCGGCGCAGCGAGGCATCGGCGGCGGACTTGATGTTGGCGGCGGACAGGCCCGGGTACTCCGGGTGCTGGCTGACCTTCGTGGCGATCACCACGTCGGCGCGGTTGCCGCGTGCCGCGAGCCACTCGCCGATGAGGGTCTCGGACTCGCCGCCGCTGTTGCCCTCGACCCACGCGGAGTAGGAGTCGGCGGTGTCGATGAAGTTGCCGCCGGCGGCGGTGTAGGCGTCGAGGACGGCGAAGGAGGTGTCCCGGTCGGCGGTCCAGCCGAAGACGTTGCCGCCGAGGGAGAGCGGGAAGACCTCGAGGTCGGAGGAGCCGAGATTGCGCAGAGAAGTCATGTCCGAGGACAACACACGGCCCGGAGCCGATCATTCCAGCATCGGCACCGGCGCCGGCACCCGGAGCACGCGAAGACCGGCAGCCCTGACGTCGGGGGGTCGCCGTCAGGACCGCCGGGGTCCGCAGGGGTCGTCGTGCCGTGTGGGAGGGCGCGTCGTCAGATGCTGAGGCCCTTGCCCTGCAGCCATGCCGTCGGGTCGATGCCGCCCTCGGCGCCGTCCGCGTGGACCTCGAAGTGGAGGTGCGGCCCGGTGACGTTGCCCGTGGCGCCCACGCGGCCGATGACGTCTCCGGTGTTGACCTTCTGGCCGACGCTGACGCTGATCGACGACTGGTGGCAGAACCACAGCTCGGTGCCGTCGTCCAGGGTCAGGATCGTGCGGTAGCCGTAGGCGCCGGCCCAGCCCGCCTCGGTGATCGTGCCGGTGTGCACGGCCTTGATGAGGGTGCCCGTGGGCGCGGCGAAGTCGAGGCCGGTGTGGTACCCGGAGGACCACATGGAACCGGCCTGGCCGAAGGTGGAGGTGATCGTGTACGAGGAGGTCGGAAGCGTGTACTGCTTGGCCAGCTCGGCGAGCCGCTCGGCCTCCGCCTTCTTCGCGGCCTCCTCCTCCGCCTTCTTCTTGGCGGCGGCGGCCTTGGCCTCGGCCTCCTTCTCCGCCTTGGCGGCGGCCTCGGCGGCCTCCTTCTCGGCCTTGGCGGCGGCTTCCGCGGCGGCCTTGTTCTCGACCTGCACCTGCTGCTGCTCGGCCTGCTGCATGATGCGCGCCCGCAGGACCTCACCGGCGTCGGCGGTGCCCTCGGCGGTGTCGCCGGCGGTCACGCCGACGCTGCTGAGCGGGGCGGCGGAACCCTGGGGCTCCGGCTCGTCGTCGGAGATGAGCGAGCCGACGTTCGGCAGATCGGGCAGCGAGATCGACACCGGCGGCTTGCCGGTCTGGGCGCTGGCCATGCCGCCCGCCCCGACGGCCGCTATGACACCGACGCCGAGGACGGTGGAACTGCGGGCGAGTCCGCCGCGCTGCTTGGCGACGCGGTGCCGGCCGCGTACGGGACGGATGGACTCCGCGGTGGGATTCCACTCCTCCCAGGGGCCCTCTTCGGCGCGGTAGCCGTCGTAGCCGAAGGGTTCGGTGTCGTGCGTGCTGGGCACGAACGGGGCCTCGGGGGCAGGCCGGTTGGACGCCACGTGGGCGTACTCCTTTCCTTCCTTCCGCCTACCGGGTTAGCTGACGGGTTCGGAGCAGGAAGGTCTCCTACGCGCGTATACGCGCCGTGTCTCCACGGCGGCATACGCCCGATTCACCCCAAAGTGGTGGTTCCCCGGTTCCCTCACGGGATTCGGCGCGTGCGCACGGAGCCGCCTTCTGTGACGGCTGGGACGACCGCGCTGCGTTATCGAACGTTAATAGACGCGAGGTGCCGATTCCAAGCCGTTCGGCTTGATCATTAAGGATCCCGGCCTGGACGTACCCCTCACGAGGGCGAAAATCCGGGCGACTTGACCGCCCCTCAGGTCACGACTTCACATCACGCGTTTACGACGGCGCATCAGATGCTGTGCGGAGGGGGGTTGCATCGTCACCACACGTGATCCTGATCAAGGCCGCCGGCGTACGGCGAGCAGCGCCATGTCGTCCGTCAGGCCGCCCCCGGCGTGCCGCCGCACATCGTCGGCGAGGGTGCCGAGCAGGTGGGACGGGTGCGGGAAGACCCGGCCGGCCAGCCGCGCGCGGGGGTCGTAGAACCGGCCACGGGCGTCGCGGGCCTCGGACAGCCCGTCGGTGTACAGCAGCAGTGTGGCGCCGCCGGGAAAGCCGGCCTGCTCGGCGCGGTCGGGCCACACGCCCAGCTCGCCCATGCCGAGCGGCAACGCGAACTCCCTGGCCTGGACCGGGTGCACGGTGCCGTCGGTGTGCAGCAGCATCGGGGGCGGGTGGCCGCGGTTGACGACACGGACGACGCCGTCGCCGTGCGGGAGCTCGGCGAGGACGGCGGTGGTGAACCCCTCGAAGGCGTCGAGACCGTCCCGCCGGGCCCCCTCGCGCGCCAGTGCCCGCTCCAGCCGCTGTGCGACCGCCTCCAGCGACGCCTCCTGCTCGGCGGCCTCCCGGAAGGCACCGATCACCACGGCGACGGCGGCCACCGCACCCATGCCCTTGCCGCGCACGTCGCCGACGATGAGCCGGACGCCGTGCGCGCTGTCCTGCACCGCGTACAGGTCGCCGCCGATGAAGGCGTCGGCCTGCGCCGCCTCGTAACAGGCGGCGATCTCGAAGCTGCCGATCCGCTCGGCGGGCGGGGGCAGCACGGCGCGCTGGGCGGCCTCGGCGATCTCGCGGGCGGAGGCGAGGCGCTCGTCGGTGCGCCGGACGAAGGCGTTCACGAAGACGGCGAGGGCGGCGACCGTCGCGATGGTGATCAGCTCGGTGAGCGAGTCCACATAGTGCATGACGCCCTTGCTCAGCTGGAGCCCGATGACGGTGGCGACCACGGCGACGGCGGTGAGCACGGTGCCGCGGCGCGAGTAGAGGGGCGCGGCGACCAGGGGCGCGGCCGTGTAGAGGGGGCCGGCGGTGAAGTAGCGGGGGGTGAAGACGTCGTACAGGATGGCGACGGCGAGCAGCAGGGCGGGGAGCAGGCGCACGAAGACCCGGGTGTACGGGGTCCGTCGCCGGGCGGCTCGCGCGGGCGCTACGGGCGTCGGGGCGGTGCCGAGGCCGGGGTCGGGCACGGGATCGCCGGGCATGCGGCCGCGGGCACCGGCATACGGTCCCTCGTCGTCCACCTCACCTGGCCGCACCATGCGTCTCCCGCCACCCCTGCACGTCCACGCCGCTTGCCGTCCCGGCCTCCAGGTTTCCCGGAGGAGGGGCAGGGAGCGAGCCGTGAGGGCCGGGCGGGTGACGGAGGTCCGGACACACCGAAGGCCGGAATCCCTGAGGATTCCGGCCTTCGGCCTTGAGTAGCGGGGACAGGATTTGAACCTGCGACCTCTGGGTTATGAGCCCAGCGAGCTACCGAGCTGCTCCACCCCGCGTCGTTGTGTCTCCAGTGTACGTCATGTCGGGGGCAGGACGCACACGCGTATCTCAGGAGCCCAGCAGATGACGGTTGGGCCCCTTCGCCGCCGCCTCCTGCTCGGGCAGGACGGCGACGACGGCGCCCCCCGCGGCGAGCACCCCGCTGCCGTCGGCCCCCGGCACGAACGTGTCCGGTTCCCGCCAGGCCGTGACCACCCGGCGCACCCCGGCGTCGAGGATCAGCCGGGCGCAGGAGGCGGGCCGGGAGGCACGGCGGGCGCACGGTTCCAGGCTGCTGTAGACCGTGGCGGCCGCGAGCCGCGGATCGGCGGGGTCGACCTTGGCCAGCGCGGCCTCCTCGGCGTGCACGACCGGGTCGCCGCCCTCCCGCGAATGCCCCCGCGCCAGCTCGCTCCCGTCGGCGGCGACCACGACGGCCCCCACACTGAACGCGGTGTCCGACGGCGGACACAGCTCGGCCAGCTCACAGGCGAGCGCCAGCCAGTGCCGGTCGGCGGCGACGACGCGGTCGCCGGCCCCGGGTGCGGTCGGCAGGTAGCGCGTCAGCACGACGTCCTCGATCCGCCGCGTCTCCACGAGCCGCAGCCGCCCGCCCTGGTAGGCGCCGGGCCCGAACAGCCGGGGCGCTGCCGGGTCCCCCACGAACAGCGGAGCGAGCACGAGCTGGAGCTCGTCGGCGAGCCCCTGCTGGAGCAACTGGGTGTGCACGGTCCCGCCCCCCTCCACCATGAGCCGCCGCACGCCCCGGCGCTCGTACAACTGCTCCAGCGCCACCCCCCACTCGAGCGTCTCCCCGAGCGGCAGGACCTGTGCGGCGATCCCGAGCGCATGAGCCCGCCGGGCGCCCTCGTCGGTGGTCAGCAGCACCTTGTCGCCCCCGGTGTGCCAGAAGGCCGCCGCCGGATCCAGTTCACCGGACCCGCTGACCGTCACCTTCAGCGGATACTCCGGCTTCCCCGCGGCCACCCGCCCGGCCCTCCGCCCGGCGGAGTTCACCAGCAACCGCGGATTGTCGGCCCGGATGGTCCCGGCCCCCACCAGAATCGCGTCCACGGACGCCCGCACCTCGTCGACCCGGTCGAAGTCGGCGGGGGACGACAACAACAGCCGCTCGGGACCGGCGTCGTCCAGATACCCGTCGAGGGAGACGGCGGCGGAGAGGAGGACGTAGGGGAGGGGCATGGCGTACTCCGGTGAGGCGGGCGAACGGTGACGGGTGCGGCGGGGCCACCCTAGGCGTGCGTACCGTCGGCGCCCGGAACGGTGCGGGTCGGCCCGCCGCTCGACGTGCCGCGCAAACTCCGCGAGCGAGGGGTTCGTCGTCACCACCGTGACGTTTGTGGCGCGCGGCGCGCTGAACGTATCGGCCCACCTGTGTGACGGGTGTGCCTCACGCTGCTTTCTGAGGCCTTAGCCGGCTTGCCATATGGGGTGGGTTTGTCATGACTCGTCGTACGTCATCGCATGCGTACAGACCGCTGAGCTTGAAACGACGGGCGTGGCTGACGCTCGGTGCCGTGGTGCTGGGAGGCGGAGGCGTGGTGACGTACGCGGTCGCCAGCCCGCCCGACGACCCCGGTGCCGGGGGCCGGGACAAGCGGCCCGTGAAGGTCTACGACCTCGCACTGAAGGGCACCGCGAGCGGCAAGCGCGAGCTGCCGCGCACGAGCACCGCGCAGTTCTCGCTGGTCGGCGTGTCCTGGTCGGGGCCCGTCGAGGAGCTCGACGGGCGGGCGCAGGTGCGCACCCGAGAACTCGAGAGCGGTGAGTGGGGCTCCTGGCAGGACCTCGAGGTGAACATCGACCCGCCGGAGGACCCCGAGGCCGGGATGCGCGGGGCCTCGGAGCCGCTGTGGGTCGGTCCCTCGGACGGCGTGGAGGTCCAGGTCCTGCACGAGGACGGCACCACCGGCGCGCTGCCCAAGGGGCTCCAGGTCAACCTGGTCGACCCCGGGGTGGTGACGAAGGCCGAGACCCAGGCGACCGGTCCGGCGGCGTTCGTCACCGAGGAGAGCAGCCCGGTGGCCACGCCCACCGATTCCCCGGTGCCCACCGACGGGACGACCGAGACGCCGGCCGACGACGAGACCGCCACGTCGCCGGCATCGACCGACACCACGTCGCCGGCGGCCACCGGCACCACGGCCGCGCCGACGCCCACCGGCCCGCCGTCCGCCTCCGCGTCCCCGAGCCCGTCGGCCACCACACCTTCGGCTCCGCCGTCCACCGTGCCCAAGCCGCCGATGACCTCGCGCGTCGGCTGGGGCGCCGACGAGTCGCTCAGCCCCGACCCGTCCGAGTACACGGCCGACGTGAAGGCCGTCTTCGTCCACCACACCGACGGGGCCAACGACTACTCCTGCGCCGACTCCGCCGCGATCGTGCGGGGCATCTACGCGTACCACACGCAGGTCAACGGCTGGAACGACATCGGCTACAACTTCCTGGTCGACAAGTGCGGCACCGTCTTCGAGGGGCGCAAGGGCGGCACCGACCTGCCCGTCCTGGGTGCGCACACCTACGGCTGGAACAGGGAGTCCGCCGGTATCGCGGTGCTCGGTGAGTACACCTCCACCGGTGCCTCCGGTGCCGCGCTCGCCTCCGTCGCCCGCGTCGCCGCCTGGAAGCTCGGCCAGTACGGCGCCGACCCGGCCGGCACGGTGCAACTCAACGCCGGGGCGAGCCAGAAGAACTACTTCGGCACCGGATTCACCGCGAACACCAAGTACACCTTCAACCGGATCTCCGGCCACCGCGACGGCTACAACACCCAGTGCCCGGGCAACTCCCTGTACGCCCAGCTGCCGACCGTTCGCGCCTGGGCGTCCGGCCCGGTGCAGGGCCTGAAGGTGGCCTCGGTCGGCGGCGCGGCGCTGTCCGGCTCGACGTACTACACCAAGGGCGCCCTCAGCGTGAAGTGGGCGGCCACCACGCCCGCGTCGCTCGTCAAGAGCTACGAGCTGCTGGTCGACGGCAAGACCGTCGTCACCGCTTCCGGCACGGCCACCTCCGCGAACACGACCCTGCCCCTGGGCAGCCACAGTGTCGCGGTGCGGGCGGTGCACCAGTCCGGCAAGGCAGTCACCACCACCGCGCTGAAGGTCGTCGCGGAGACGACGGCACCGGTGTTCACCAACACGCCGAAGCTCTCCCTGCGTACCGGCACGGTCAACACCACCGCCGTCCCCGTCACCCTCGCCTGGAAGGCGACCGACGACAAGGCGCTGCGCGGGGTGAGGCTGCTGTCCCCGACGGCCACCACCTTCCCGCCGACGTGGACGGCCAACAACCGGACCGCTGCCTCGGGCTCGGCCGCCACCTGGTCGATGCAGGCGTACGACTACGCCGGCAACTACCGCAACGCGTCCGCCTCCTACACCCCGGTCATCCTCCAGGAGACGTCGGCGGTGCGGTCCGGCAGCTGGACGAGCCGTTCCTCTTCCAGCTACCTGGGCGGCAAGTCGTACTCCAGCGGTTCCAGGGGCGCCGCACTCACCTGGACCTTCACCGGCCGGTCCGCCGCCTGGGTGGTCTCGCGCGCCTCCAGCTCGGGCCAGGTGTACGTCTACGTCGACGGCGTCAAGGTGAGCACCGTGGACCTGAAGTCCTCCAGTACGCTCTACCGGCAGGCGATCTGGACGAAGACCTGGTCCACCAGCGCCAAGCACACCGTCAAGATCGTCGTGGTCGGCACCAGCGGCCGTCCCACGGTCACCACCGACGGTCTCGTCTACATCAAGTAGCGGCCGGAACGACGACAGGGCGCCCGGTCCGGCGGAAGCCGGACCGGGCGCCCTGTCGCAGGCAGGAGGTTCTCCTCCACCGCCGTCGGTAGGCCCTGTGGGACTCGAACCCACAACCAATGGATTAAAAGTCCACTGCTCTGCCAATTGAGCTAAGGGCCCAGGCGTTGTGTCGCGCGGTGCTGCGTGATGTTGCCACACCGAGCATAGCCCGACGCGGCCGGGACGCCGATCGGGTATCGGGGTCCCGGCCGTGTCGGGGGGTGGGGGCGCGTCCGGGGCTACGGGTCCACCGGCTCCGGGGCGTCCGCGCGGGCGGCGGCGCGGGTGCGGGTGCGTTCGTGGCCGGGGTCGAGGAACCAGTGGCGGGCCGAGGCCAGCCACCAGGTGGCGGCGAAGCCGAGGACGACCAGGACGGCGACGGGCGCGTAGTTGAAGGTCTCCCAGGTGACCGGGGAGACCTGGGGCAGCATGAACAGGACCGTGATGACGCCGACCCACGCCACCGCGACCACGCCGACCGCGCGCGACCAGCGGCCCAGGTGCCAGGGGCCGCGTTCGAAGTCCTCGCCCTTGCGCAGGCGCAGGAAGGTCGGGACGACGTACGCGATGTAGAGGCCGATGACGGCGATCGACGTCACCGCGGCGTACGCCGTCACGTTGATGAGGTACGGCAGGCCCAGGGCCAGGGCGCCCAGTGCGGCCAGCCAGACCGCGGCGACCGGCGTGCGGGTGCGCGGGCTGACGGTGTGCCAGATGTGCGACCAGGGCAGCGCGCCGTCTCGCGAGAAGGCGTAGATCATGCGGCTGTTGGCCGTCACCGACGCCATCCCGCAGAACAGCTGCGCCCCGATGACGACGAGCAGCAGCAGCTTGCCCGCGGTCGCGCCGAGGGCGTCGAGGAGGATCTGGGCGGGCGGGGCGCCGGTCGGGGAGGCGAGGGCGCCCTCGTAGGACTGGATCGCGAAGGTGAAGCCGAGGAGCAGCACGAAGCCGGCGATCCAGGAGGTCCAGATGGAGCGGACGATGCCTTTCGGGCCGGCGGTGGACGCGTCGTGCGTCTCCTCCGTCATGTGGGCGGAGGCGTCGTAGCCGGTGAAGGTGTACTGGGCCATCAGGAGGCCGATCAGGACGACGTACACCCCGCTGCCCCAGCCCGTGTTGTTCACGAACTCGCCGAAGACGAAGGACGCCGACCGGTGGTGGTCGGGGGCGAAGGTCAGCGCACCGACGATGACCGCGACGCCGAGGACGTGCCACCAGACGCTGACGCTGTTCAGCAGGCCGACGATGCGGACGCCGAAGGTGTTCAGCAGGCCGTGGAGGACCAGGATCGCGGCGAAGAGGAGGATCGTGCGGCCCGGCGTCACCTCGAAGTCGAACTGGAGGTTCAGGTAGGCGCCGAGGAAGGACGCCGCGCCGAAGTCGATGCCGGCGGTCACCGCCACCTGGCCCAGCACGTTGAACCAGCCCGTGAACCAGGCCCAGGCCGCCGCCGTGCGGGGCGGCGCGAGGCGGTGCGCCCAGAAGTACAGGCCCGCCGAGGTCGGGTACGCCGAGCAGATCTCGGCCATCGCCAGGCCGACGAAGAGGGTCATCAGGCCGACGGCGACCCAGCCCCAGGTGATGACGGCGGGGCCGCCGGTGTTCATGCCGAAGAGGTAGAGGGTCAGGCAGCCCGACAGGACCGAGATGATCGTGAAGGAGACCGCGTAGTTGGAGAACGCCGACATGCGGCGGGCCAGGACCTGGGTGTAGCCGAGCTGGGCCAGCCGTTCTTCGTCCGAGGGCCCGCCCGCCTTGGCGTCATCTGTCATGCCCCCAGCAATTCCCCAGCCGAGCGCGTGACATGCGTCACAGGGGGCTCTGGAAAGGGCGGGTAAGCGGAAGGGCCCGCACGACAGGAGTCGTGCGGGCCCTTCCGGTGCTCGGTCGGCCGGCGTCAGCCGTTGCGCTTCCAGCGCGGCTTGTCGTCGCGACGACCGAAGGAGGAACCACGGTGGTCGTCACGGCGGCCGTACGGGCGGTCGTGACCGCCGCTGCGGAAGCCGGGACGGTCGCCCTGACGGTCGCGGTTGAACGGACGGTCGC
This sequence comes from Streptomyces sp. NPDC032940, assembly GCF_040636935.1. Classification (NCBI taxonomy): domain Bacteria; kingdom Bacillati; phylum Actinomycetota; class Actinomycetes; order Kitasatosporales; family Streptomycetaceae; genus Streptomyces; species Streptomyces sp. NPDC032940. The sequence continues at coordinate 26,960 of NZ_JBEZVJ010000021.1, forward strand.
TGCCGGAGCGGTCGCCCTGGCGGTCACGGTTGAACGGGCGGTCGCTGCCACGGTGGCCGGGGCGGTCGCCACGGTCGTCGCGGCGGAAGCCGCCGCGGTCGTCACGACGCTCGAACGAACGGCCACCACGGTCGTCACGACGGTCGTCCCGGC
>NZ_JBEZVJ010000021.1:27209-124030 GCF_040636935.1 Streptomyces sp. NPDC032940
GGCGGAAACCACCACGGTCACCCCGGTCGTCACGACGCTCGAACGAACGGCCACCACGGTCGTCACGACGGTCGTCGCGACGGAAACCACCACGGTCCCCGCGGTCACCACGGTCGTCGCGGCGGAAACCGCCCCGGTCGTCACGACGCTCGAACGAACGGCCACCACGGTCGTCACGACGGTCGTCCCGGCGGAAACCACCACGGTCACCCCGGTCGTCACGACGCTCGAACGAACGGCCACCACGGTCGTCACGACGGTCGTCGCGACGGAAACCACCACGGTCACCCCGGTCGCCACGGTCGTCGCGGCGGAAACCGCCACGGTCGTCACGACGCTCGAACCGCTCGGTCTTCTCGACCTCGCGCGGGCCCGACGCCTGAGCCGGCAGCGAGACCTCGGCCTCGACGGCCTCGGCGGCGGCGGTGGCCACCTCGGCCAGTACCGTCTCCGGGTCCTCGCCCCGCTCCCGCGCGACCCTGGCGACCAGCCGGTCCGCCTCCTCGCGCAGCTCGGTGGCGCGGCGCTGGGCGCGCTCCAGCTCCTTGGTGAGCTGGGCGACCTCGCGCTCGGCCTGCTGCGCGGCGTTGCCCGCGGACTCGGCCTGGACCTCGGTCATCGACCGGGCACCGGTGATCTCGGCGACCTCCGGCTCGAAGGCCGCGCCGCCCTGGATGATGTGGCGCGTGGCGTCGACGCCCGCGTCCTCCATCAGCCGGAAGATCTGGCGGCGCTGGTGCGGCAGGGAGAGGGAGACGACCGTGCCGGTGCGGCCGGCGCGGGCCGTGCGGCCGGCGCGGTGCAGGTAGTCCTTGTGGTCGCCGGCCGGGTCCACGTTCAGCACCAGGTCGATGCCGTCGACGTGGATGCCGCGCGCGGCGACGTCGGTGGCGACCAGGACGTTGACGTAGCCGTCCTTGAAGTCGGCCAGCGTACGGGTGCGCGCGCCCTGCGTCATGCCGCCGTGCAGCGCGTCCGCCTTCACGCCCGCGTCGCGCAGCTGCTCGGCGACGCGGTCGGCGCCGAGCTGGGTGCGGACGAAGATGATGGTGCGGCCCTTGCGGGAGGCGATGGCCGCGGTGACCGGCGCCTTGTCCTTGGGCTTCACGACCAGGATGTGGTGCGACATGGTCGTCACCGCGCCCTGGGCCGCGTCGACCTCGTGGCTGACCGGGTTGTTCAGGTACCGGTCGACGAGGGTCTTGATCTCGTTCTCCATGGTCGCGGAGAACAGCATCCGCTGACCGCCCGGCGGCACCTGGTCGAGCAGCTCGGTGACCTCGGGCATGAAGCCCAGGTCGGACATCTGGTCGGCCTCGTCGAGAACGGCGATCTGCACGTTCTCCAGGGAGCAGGCGCCGCGGTTGATGATGTCGCGCAGCCGGCCCGGCGTGGCGACCAGGATGTCGACGCCCTTCTCCAGGGCGTAGATCTGGTTGCCCATCGAGGTGCCGCCGCAGACGACCTTCATGCGCAGGCCGACGACGTCGCCGTACGGCTGGAGCGCGTCCGCGACCTGCATGGCCAGCTCACGGGTCGGCGTCAGGATGACGGCGCGCGGCTTGTGCTTCTCGGTGCGGCCGCCGGCCAGCGTGGCCAGGGTCGGCAGACCGAAGGAGAGGGTCTTGCCGGAACCGGTGCGGCCCCGGCCGAGGATGTCCTTGCCCTCCAGCGCGTCCGGGATGGTCGCGGCCTGGATCGGGAAGGGGGTGGTCACGCCGTTCTGCGCGAGCTTGCGCACGATGCCCTCGGGCAGGCCCAGGTCGGCGAAGGTGGTCTCGGGGGCGCCGGTGGACTCGGGGGTCTCGACGACCTCGGGAGCCTGCTGGGCCTCGGAGACGCCCTCGGCGTTCTCGGGCACGACGACGTGATCAGTACTGATGATGGACATGCGAATGCGAAACCTTCCGGAGTCTCTCAGTCGGCACGCGCCCGTCAACTCCGTGAATCGCGATTCGCAATACGACCGCCTCGATGCGGTCCACCACGGCAAGGGAGAGTACGCGCCACACGGCGCGCTCTGCGGTGGCGCCGGGCAAATGGGATCAAACGATCTACCACCATACGCACCCACCACCCCTGAAGGCAAACCGGGTAGCACATGCCCAGCTCAGCGGGTACTCCGGCCCTCCGTCCGGACCCCGGCACGCGGTGAACGGCACCGCCCGTCCGGGCTACACCGGCGCCCCGGCCTCCGGCGCCGGCTCCCGCTGCGCCAGCTGCGTCCCCGGCGGCTCGTGCGCCGACGAGGACGGTTCGGGCGTCGGCTCCGGCGTCGGGGAGGCCGGCGGCTCCGGGGGCGGGGTCGGCTCGGGGTCCACCGTCCCCGGGGGCTCCGGGTCGGCCGTCCGCGGGGGCGTCGGCTCCTCCGGTCCGCCCTTCGGCGGGGCGGAGCCGGTCGGGTGCGCGGAGGGCGAGCCGGAGTTGCCGGTGCCCTCACCCTCGCCGTCCTTGCCGCGGCCCTTGCCCTTCCCCTTGCCGCGGTCGTCCTCGCCCTTGCCGCCCTTGCCGTGCCGACCGCCCTCGCCTGCCGCCGCGGGACCGTACCCGGTGCCGCCCGACACCTCCGGCCCGCCGCCCGGCGCCCCGCCGCCTCGCTCCCCGGCCGAGTGCGACGGCTTCGCGTCCCCGCCGGACTCGTCGCCGACACTCATGCAGCCGGCGGCAGCGGCGACGGCCACCACCGTGGCGGCCAGACGGACGGGTACGTACAAGGGGCGCACGGGCGGCCACCTCCGGGGGTCAGGAGTCGCCGTGCCCAACTCCCGTCACCCGCAGGAGGACACGCGCCGCGCGCCGGTGACCTCACCCGTACCCGAGGGCGTGCAGCCGCGCGTCGTCGATCCCGAAGTGGTGCGCGATCTCGTGCACCACCGTCACCTCGGTCTCCGCGACCACGTCCTCCCGGGTGTCGCAGAACCGCAGCGTCGGGCCCCGGTAGATGGTGATCCGGTCGGGCAGCACACCGGCGTACCACTCCCCGCGCTCGGTCAGCGGGGTCCCCTCGTACAGCCCGAGCAGCTCGGGATCGTCCGCCGGCGGTTCGTCCTCGACGAACACCGCGACGTTGTCCATCAGCCGCGTCAGCTCCGGCGGGATCCGGTCCAGCGCCTCGGCGACCAGTTCCTCGAACTCCTCGCGCGTCATCTCCAGCACAGGCCCATTGTCGGGTACGACACATCAGGTACGACACCGCCACCGCCGCCTTCGACCCTTCGCATATCCGCCCCGGGACATGGGCATACGGGACCAATGGCCCGCGTCCCCGCCGCAGTCCTGCACGTCCTGGCCGAGGTGATGAACCGCATCCGCAGCGCCCCACGCGCCCTCACCCGCCGCCTCCGCGCCCGCCCGGCGCCCACGACGGCGGAGCTCGTCCCCCGTTCCCGCCCCTGGACCCGCGCCCTCGGCCTCGTCGCCGTCGTCCTGCTCGGGGCCTGGCTCGGCCTGCTGATCGTGGGCAATGTGCGGGTGCCGGTCGGCCCCATGAACACGACGATGACCCTGCGCCCCTCCCTCGCCGGCGGCACGAAGATCAACGTTTCGCCGCTGGGCGCCCTCCAGCTGGACAGCCACGTGGCCCCCGTCCGCCTCGACGTCAACGTCGACCAGCTCGACCCGGACCGCGCCCAGGCTCTGGTCGACCACCCCGAACGCCTCTCCGGTCTCCAGGACGAGGTCGCGAAGGACGTCGAGCGCGGCACGTTCGACCTGGCCGCCCGGTCCTGCGTCGCCGTCGTCACCGGCGCCACCGCCCTCGGCCTCGCCGTCTACCGCCGCCCCCGCCGCGCCCTGGCGGCCGGCGGACTCGCCCTGACCCTCCTGGTCGCCTCGGGCGGCACGGCGTACGCGACCTGGAACCCCGACTCGGTCCTGGAACCGAAGTTCTCCGGCCTGCTCTCCTCCGCGCCCTCCCTGGTCGGCAACGCGCGCAGCATCGTCACCGAGTTCGACGTCTACCAGCAGGAGCTGGCCCGCCTGGCGACGAACGTGACCAAGCTCTACGACGTCACGTCCACGCTCCCCGCCTACCAGCCCGACCCGACCACGATCCGCGTCCTGCACGTGTCGGACATCCACCTGAACCCGGCGAGCTGGAAGATCATCGCCTCGCTCGTCGAGCAGTACCGGGTGAACGTGATCGTCGACTCCGGCGACACCATGGACCACGGCACGGCGGCGGAGAACGGCTTCCTGGACCCCATCGAGGACCTCGGCGCCCCCTACGTCTGGGTCCGCGGAAACCACGACTCGCGCGTCACCCAGGAGTATCTGAAGGGCCTCAGGAACGTGCACGTCCTGGACGACGGCCGGGCCGTCACGATCTCCGGTCTGCGCTTCGCCGGCATGGGCGACCCGCAGTACACCCCGGACCGCTCCGCCAAGCCCGGCGCGGAGGCCTCCCAGGAACTGGCCGGCGCCCGGCTGGCCTCCGCCCTGCGCGACCAGACCCGGGCCGGCACCCCCGTGGACGTCGCCGTCGCCCACGAGCCCTCGGCGGCCCGCGAGGTCGACGGCACCGTCCCGCTGATCCTTGCGGGCCATGTCCACCACGAGGACATGGAGGTCATGAAGTACGGGACCCGGCTCCGCATCGAGGGCTCCACCGGGGGCAGCGGGCTGCGTGCCGTCGAGGGCAAACACCCCGACCCGGTCCAGGCGTCGATCCTCTACTTCGACCGGGACAGCCGGCGCCTGCAGGCCTGGGACGAGATCGAGCTCGGCGGCCTGGGTCTGACGACGGCCGAGGTCAGCCGTCATCTGCCGAAGGAGAACCAGCCCGGCGCGACGCCGTCCCCGACCGGCACGGGGCCGTCCCCGACGGACTCCGCCGGCACCCCGGGCGGCCCGGCTTCCGGCACTCCGTAAACCGTTTTGGCGATACCTCCCGCCATCCCATATGCTTCTCACGTCCCCGACGCGCTGCGAAGCGCGCAGGCGGGCCGATAGCCCTCATCGTCTAGCGGCCTAGGACGCCGCCCTTTCAAGGCGGTAGCACGGGTTCGAATCCCGTTGGGGGCACGTAGTACATGTGCGACACTGTCGTACGAAGCTTGGTCCTGTGGAGCAGTTTGGAGTGCTCGCCACCCTGTCAAGGTGGAGGCCGCGGGTTCAAATCCCGTCAGGACCGCTGAGGTTTCACGTGAAACCTCGCGGCTGGGTAGCTCAGTTGGTACGAGCGATCGCCTGAAAAGCGATAGGTCGCCGGTTCGACCCCGGCCCCAGCCACAGTGAGGCCCCGATCTTCGGATCGGGGCCTTGTTGTATGCCGGGCAAAAGCGTTCGCCAGGAATTTCCCGGGGATGCGATCCTGGAAGCCGTATGTCTACGCACCCCGCCCCCGCCCTCGGCACCCTCGCTCCCCGCCTGACCGAGCTGTCGCTGCGCGACGCGCATCGGCTCGGCCGGAGGCTCGAGGGTGCGCGGAAGATCCGTAAACCGGAGGCCCGTGCCGCCGTTCTCGCCGAGATCGAGGCGGAGGTGGCCAAGGCCGAGCAGCGCATCGGTGAGCGCCGGGCCCGTGTGCCCGCCGTCAGCTACCCCGAGCAGCTTCCGGTCAGCCAGAAGAAGGACGTGATCGCGGAGGCCATCCGCGATCACCAGGTCGTCATCGTCGCCGGCGAGACCGGGTCCGGGAAGACCACGCAGATCCCGAAGATCTGTGTCGAGCTCGGCCGTGGCGTCCGCGGCATGATCGGGCACACCCAGCCCCGCCGGATCGCCGCCCGCACCGTCGCCGAGCGGGTCGCGGAGGAGCTGGACACCCCGCTCGGGGAGACCGTCGGCTGGAAGGTCAGGTTCACCGACCAGGTGAACCCGGAGTCCACCTTCATCAAGCTGATGACGGACGGCATCCTGCTCGCCGAGATCCAGACCGACCGCGAGCTGCGCGCCTACGACACGATCATCATCGACGAGGCCCACGAGCGGTCCCTCAACATCGACTTCCTGCTCGGGTACCTGGCCCAGCTGCTGCCGAAGCGGCCGGACCTGAAGGTCGTCATCACCTCGGCGACGATCGACCCCGAGCGTTTCTCGCGGCACTTCGGCGACGCGCCGATCATCGAAGTCAGCGGCCGGACGTACCCCGTCGAGGTGCGGTACCGCCCGCTCCTCGAGGAGGACGGCGACGACGCCGACCGCGACCAGATCACCGCGATCACCGACGCCGTCGAGGAGCTGATGGGCGAGGGCAAGGGCGACATCCTCGTCTTCCTCTCCGGTGAGCGGGAGATCCGGGACACGGCCGACGCGCTGGAGAAGAAGAAGTACAGGTTCACGGAGATCCTTCCGCTGTACGCCCGCCTGTCCCATGCCGAACAGCACCGGGTGTTCCAGCAGCACACCGGGCGCCGGATCGTCCTCGCCACGAACGTCGCCGAGACCTCGCTGACGGTGCCGGGCATCAAGTACGTCATCGACCCCGGCTTCGCCCGGATCTCCCGGTACAGCCACCGCACCAAGGTGCAGCGGCTGCCGATCGAGCCCATCTCGCAGGCCAGCGCCAACCAGCGCAAGGGCCGCTGCGGACGCACCAGCGACGGCATCTGCATCCGGCTGTACTCCGAGGACGACTTCGACGCCCGCCCGGAGTTCACGGACGCGGAGATCCTCCGGACGAACCTGGCCTCCGTCATCCTGCAGATGACCGCGGCCGGCCTCGGTGACATCGAGAAGTTCCCGTTCATCGACCCGCCGGACCACCGCAACATCCGCGACGGCGTGCAGCTCCTCCAGGAGCTGGGGGCGCTGGACCCGGCGCAGAAGGACGTACGCAAGCGGCTCACCGACACCGGCCGCAAGCTGGCGCAGCTGCCCGTCGACCCGCGGCTGGCCCGGATGGTGCTGGAGGCCGACAAGAACGGCTGCGTCCGCGAGGTCATGGTCATAGCCGCGGCGCTGTCCATCCAGGACCCACGCGAGCGGCCCTCGGACAAGCAGGCGCAGGCCGATCAGCAGCACGCCCGCTTCAAGGACGAGACCAGCGACTTCCTCGCCTTCCTCAACCTCTGGCGGTACGTGCGCGAGCAGCAGAAGGAGCGCGGCTCGTCGTCCTTCCGCCGGATGTGCAAGCAGGAGTACCTCAACTTCCTGCGGATCCGCGAGTGGCAGGACATCTACACACAGCTGCGCACGGTCGCCAGGCAGATGGGCCTCCATCTCAACGACGACGACAACGCCGCCCCCGACGACCGCATCCACGTCTCGCTGCTGGCCGGGCTCCTCTCCCACGTCGGCATGAAGGACGTGAAGGAAGCCGGCCGGGAGGGCGGGAAGAGCACGGCGAAGAACGAGTACCTGGGCGCGCGCAACGCCAAGTTCGCGATCTTCCCGGGCTCGGCGCTGTTCAAGAAGCCCCCGCGGTTCGTGATGTCCGCCGAGCTGGTGGAGACCTCCCGGCTCTGGGCCCGCGTCAACGCGAAGATCGAGCCCGAGTGGGTGGAGCCGCTCGCCGGGCACCTCCTCAAGCGCACCTACAGCGAACCGCACTGGGAGAAGGACCAGGCGGCCGTGATGGCGTACGAGAAGGTGACGCTGTACGGCGTGCCGATCGTGGCGCAGCGCAAGGTGAACTACGGCCGGATCGACCCGGAGGTCAGCCGCGAGCTGTTCATCCGCAACGCCCTGGTCGAGGGCGACTGGCGCACGCACCACAAGTTCTTCGCGGACAACCGCAGGCTGCTGACCGAGGTCGAGGAGCTGGAGCACCGCGCCCGGCGCCGGGACATCCTGGTCGACGACGAGACGCTGTACGACTTCTACGACCAGCGGGTGCCCGAACACGTCGTCTCCGGCGCGCACTTCGACTCGTGGTGGAAGCACAAGCGGCACGAGCAGCCCGACTTCCTCGACTTCGAGCGCGAGATGCTCATCAACGAGAAGGCGGGGGCGGTCACCAAGGACGACTATCCGGACTCCTGGCGCCAGGGGCCGCTGAAGTTCCGGGTGACCTACCAGTTCGAGCCGGGGGCGGACGCTGACGGTGTGACCGTCCACGTCCCGCTCCAGGTGCTCAACCAGGTCACCGACGAGGGCTTCGACTGGCAGATCCCGGGCCTGCGGGAGCAGGTCGTCACGGAGCTGATCCGGTCCCTGCCCAAGCCGGTCCGCCGCAACTACGTACCGGCCCCCAACTACGCGCAGAAGTTCCTGGAGCGGGCGGTACCGCTCCAGGAGCCGCTGACGGTGACCATGGCGCGGGAGCTCAAGCGCATGGTCGGGGTGCCGTTCGACGCGGAGGACTTCGACTGGGCGAAGGTCCCCGACCATCTGAAGATCACTTTCCGGATCGTCGACGAGCGGCGCCGCAAGCTGGCCGAGGACAAGGACCTGGAGGCCCTGAAGCTCCGGCTGAAGCCGAAGGCGCGCAAGGCGCTGTCGCAGGCCGCGGCGGCCACGGCGGAGCGCAGCGGCGGCGAGTCGCTGGAACGCACCGGCCTGACGGACTGGACGATCGGCACCCTGACCCGGGTGTTCGAGACGCGCCGGGCCGGTCAGCCGGTGAAGGCCTACCCGGCCCTCGTCGACGACGGCGACACGGTGTCCGTGCGGCTCTTCGACACCGAGGCCGAGCAGGCACAGGCGATGTGGAAGGGCACGCGCCGGCTGATCCTGCGCAACATCCCGGTCAACCCTGCGAAGTTCGCGTCCGAGAAGCTGACCAACCAGCAGAAGCTGGGCCTGTCAGCGAATCCGCACGGCTCGATCCAGACCCTGTTCGACGACTGCGCCATGGCGGCGGCCGACAAGCTGATCGCGGACTTCGGCGGGCCGGCGTGGGACGAGGAGTCGTACCGCAAGCTCTACGACAAGGTCCGCGCGGAGATCGTCGACACGACCGTCCGCACGGTGGGGCAGGTGCAGCAGGTGCTGGCCGCCTGGCAGGCCTGTGAGCGCCGCCTGAAATCCGTGCGCAGTCCCGCGCTGCTGGCGAACCTCCAGGACGTGCGGACGCAGCTGGACGGCCTGGTGAAGCCCGGCTTCGTGACGGAGGCCGGCATCCGCCGGCTGCCCGACCTGATGCGCTATCTGGTCGCCGCCGACCGCCGCCTCCAGCAGATGGCGGCCAACGTCCAGCGGGACACGACCCGCATGGAGAAGGTCCACGAGATGCGGGACGAGTACGCGTGGCTGCTGGAGCAGATGCCGAAGGGGCGGCCGGTCCCGCGGCAGGTCCTGGACGTCCGCTGGATGATCGAGGAACTGCGGGTCAGCTACTTCGCGCACGCGCTGGGGACGGCGTATCCGATCTCCGACAAGCGGATCGTGAAGGCGATCGACGCGCTGGCGCCGTAGCGACGGCGCGGTGACGAGGTGCGTACGGAGGGTGAGTTCGACCCTGGGCCCACCCTCCTGTAGAGTCTCTTCTCGCAGCGCACCGCACGCAGTAACACCAAGTGACTCCGTCGCGAGGGCGCCGCAAAACCTGGTCCTGTGGAGCAGTTTGGAGTGCTCGCCACCCTGTCAAGGTGGAGGCCGCGGGTTCAAATCCCGTCAGGACCGCAGCAAGGAAGGCCCGCACCGATCGGTGCGGGCCTTCCGCGTTCGCGCCCGCGGCCCAGCCGCAGTGGGGTACGGCAAATCCCGTCAGACCGCAGCAAGAAGGCCAGCGCCACTCGGTGCGGGCCTTCTGCGTTGCCGCCCACAGGCCGCCAGGACGGCTCAGACGGCTCACGTCATCCTCCAAGCCCCCCTCGAGCACCCGGAAGCCCTCAGCGCCCCTCTCGCGGCCTTGACGGCGTCACATTCGCTCGGTACTCCAAAGGCAGGGCACGTTCTCCGTGCGGTTCCTGGAGGTGGCGTATGGCGGCATCGGTCAGGCACGAGACGCGGGCACTGCTCCGCGCGCATCTGTCGGCCGCGTCGTCGTACCGTCACCTGACGCGCCACTGTCCGATCTGCCACCGGCTGCTGCGCCTCGCGTGGGACTCCGCCGCGCCGCCGGCCCAGCCCGTCTCCCCGCCACCGGCCCCGGCGCCTCCTCCGGCGGCCACGTGACGTCCGTCGGCCCTCAACACCCCTGCCGCCGTGGGCTGCTGGAACCGCCGGCTCCTCTAGCGCACATATGCCAGAGCCAACAAGCGCCCGCACGTGTGACGGGTGTCACCGCATGAGTTTTTGAAACCGTGGCACTTACGCCCCTCCTACAACTAGTTGATTTTATATGTGCAATTGCACTCTCTCGGAGGGCGCTCCCACACCATCCCCCAGTCCCGCCCACAGCGGATCCGACAGCCTCCCCCAGACTCCGACAAGGCCGCTCTCAGCGGGCCGTCACCGGGCACAAAAAATCGCGCTGGACCCGGCGGAGTCCAGCGCGATCGACGACGAAGCCGGCCGGTCGTCCGACAGGGCCGAACGGCTTGGGCGAGGGGGCCTGTTGGGGCAGGTCCCACGTCGGTTGGAGCTGTGGTTCCAGGCGCTCCGGCAGGTTGGGGGGCCTGCCGTTATGCCCGGTTATGCAGTTGTTCAGGCCTCGCTGCGCTGCTGCGGAATGCCCGCGAGCAGAGCGCGGACCTCGGCCTCGCGGTAGCGGCGATGCCCGCCGAGCGTGCGGATCGACGTGAGCTTGCCGGCCTTCGCCCAGCGCGTGACCGTCTTCGGGTCGACGCGGAACATGGTGGCGACCTCAGCCGGGGTCAGCAGCGGCTCGGCATCAGGGGTGCGAGCGGTCATGAGCGGCCTCCTCGGGAGAACCGAACCTTCTCGGTTCTTTCCTCTAAATTCTGCACCTTGACCCGCGTTGCCCGAAATGGCGGACGCGAGTCGAGTCGGTTATAGGACGAACGGCTTGTCCTCGGCACTACAACTACACCATCTGTCCAGCCGCGTCGGCCAAACCGATGGAATTGCCCTCCCAGGTGTTCATCAGCGACGGATGCCGATGGACCATGCCATAGCGGACAGTCACGCCACTGTGACGATCAGTCACAGGGCGATCAGGAGTCACCAGACCCCCCAAAGCGTGCAATGCTGAGATTCCGCCCACAGTGCACCACAGCAGGACGGATGGAGCCCTCCCCGGACTCCTTGTCCTATTTTGGCATGAGGAGGGGGAAGCGGCGCAAGAGTGGCGTACGTGCGGTCCGTCACGCTTGACACATACGCCCGGAACGGGACTTCCGTCCCCTGGTGACGAAGTATCAGGTCACACCGAACAGGTGTTGGAGCGAGAGACGAAACCCCAAATCGGGCGGTACGTCAAACGTCAGTTCGCCGAGCGCCGGTCCCGCACCGACCGCCACCGCTCCACCAGCCGCCCGTACGCGGCGCCCGCCGTCGTCCCGTCCCCCCGGCGCAGCGCCTCGATGCCCTCGGCCACGTCCGCCGCCGAGTGGTCGTCCTCCAGCTCGCCGGCCGGCAGGGCGTGCACCAGTCCGCCGTAGTCCAGCTCCACCAGCGACCGCGGGTGGAACTCCTCGAGCCAGCGCCCCACGTCCACGAGGCCGTCGATCAGCGGACCCTCGTCCATGGCCTCCTTCAGCGCCCGCAGCCCCCGGGCCACCCGCCGCCGCGCCTGCACCATGGGCGTGCGGTAGCGCAGCACCGGCGCCGGAGCCCCGGGACCGCCGCCGCCCTTGTCGTACTCCCGCTCCTCGTCGGAGACCAGGACGAACCAGTTGATCGGTACCTGCCAGGTGGCGGTGCGGATCCAGGGGCGGGCGTCGGGGTTGCCCTCCAGCCACCGCTCGTAGTCCTGGGCGGTCTGGCGGCGTACCACCGGGGGGAGCAGGGCGTCCAGGACGGGGGCGGGGAAGTCCTCGGCCAGTTCTCCGAGGGCCTGCCAGCCGCGCAGCCGGGTCCGCCAGGGGCACACGCAGACCACGCCGTCGACCTCGGCCACGAAGGCGTCGCCGCTCTCGTGCACCGGTACCGGCACCGGCGGGGTGGGCAGCAGGTCGGCCAGGGAGCGGCGCAGTTCGTCCTGGTAGGAGGGCAGGTCGGTGCGGCGGGCGTAGCGCGACCAGTGGGCGCGCTCCGGCTCGGGGAAGGCGGCCAGCGGCTCGTACACGCGCAGGTACGCCGCGTAGGGGACGATCACCGAGGACACCTTGGGCACGCCTGCTCCCTCCCCCGCGCACCGTCTCGAAAACCTGCGGGAGCCGATCACAAACGCGCGGGAATCTCTGCAAATCGTCGCACGCCTGTACTCCGTGCGGAGGTGATCCTGAGCACTGTGCGGCGGGCGGGCACCGCCAGGCTCTAATCTCATGCCACAGTCCCCGCCACCCGCACGGGGACCCTCTTCACCCGCCGCACCTACACAGGAGTCACCACCGTGACCGACGTAACCGGCGCACCTGCTGATGTACTGCACACCCTGTTCCACTCGGACCAGGGGGGTCATGAGCAAGTCGTGCTCTGCCAGGACCGTGCCAGCGGCCTCAAGGCCGTCATCGCCCTCCACTCCACCGCCCTGGGCCCCGCGCTCGGCGGTACGCGCTTCTACCCGTACGCGAACGAGGCGGAGGCCATCGCCGACGCGCTGAACCTCGCGCGCGGGATGTCGTACAAGAACGCCATGGCCGGTCTCGACCACGGCGGCGGCAAGGCCGTGATCATCGGCGACCCGGAGCAGATCAAGAGCGAGGAGCTGCTGCTCGCCTACGGCCGGTTCGTCGCCTCGCTCGGCGGCCGGTACGTCACCGCCTGCGACGTCGGCACCTATGTGGCCGACATGGACGTCGTGGCCCGCGAGTGCCAGTGGACCACCGGGCGCTCCCCCGAGAACGGCGGCGCGGGCGACTCGTCCGTGCTCACCTCCTTCGGCGTCTACCAGGGCATGCGCGCCGCCGCCCAGCACCTGTGGGGCGACCCGACGCTGCGCGACCGCACGGTCGGCATCGCCGGCGTCGGCAAGGTCGGCCACCACCTGGTCGAGCACCTGCTCGCCGAGGGTGCGCACGTGGTCGTCACGGACGTGCGCAAGGACGTCGTGCGGGCCCTCACCGAGCGGCACCCGTCGGTCATCGCCGTGGCGGACACGGACGCGCTGATCCGGGTCGAGAACCTGGACATCTACGCCCCCTGCGCGCTCGGCGGCGCGCTGAACGACGACACCGTGCCGGTGCTGACCGCGAAGGTCGTGTGCGGTGCGGCGAACAACCAGCTCGCCCACCCGGGCGTCGAGAAGGACCTCGCCGACCGCGGGATCCTCTACGCGCCCGACTACGTGGTGAACGCGGGCGGTGTCATCCAGGTCGCCGACGAGCTGCACGGTTTCGACTTCGAGCGGTGCAAGGCCAAGGCTGCGAAGATCTACGACACGACGCTCGCGATCTTCGCACGTGCGAAGGAAGACGGCATCCCGCCGGCCGCCGCGGCCGACCGGATCGCCGAGCAGCGGATGTCGGAGGCACGCGCGCGTCGCTGACCGGCGACGGCGCTCGACCGCCCTCCGGAGGGAGTGAGCCCGGAGGGCGCTATTCGAAAGTATGAGCGGTACCCGCCGGGGGGCGGTTGGAGAGAACTCTCACTTCTCCCGGCGGGTCGACCGTCGAAACGTGGTTAAAATCGCCTTTGACCAGCGAGGACGGGGCGCCTCGAAGGTCCTGGGCGTAGCCACGTCCTGCGGGCGACGTACCGTATGGGCGTGGGCTCAGGTACCGTGGAAGCCCTACGGACCGGTCTCTCCACGGAGAGCCCGTTCCGGACCATGAACGCGTGTCAAGACTCTGGGGCCGTCGAGCCCCGTCGTTGAGGGGGTCGAGCCATGGGGCGCGGCCGGGCCAAGGCCAAGCAGACGAAGGTCGCCCGCCAGCTGAAGTACAACAGCGGTGGGACTGATCTCTCCCGCCTGGCCGAGGAGCTGGGCGCATCGACGTCGAGTCCGCAACCGCCTAACGGCGAGCGGTTCGAGGACGATGAGCAGGACGACGAGCTGTACGCAAAGTACGCCGACCTCTACGAGGACGACGAGGACGAGGACGGCCAGTCCCCGCAGCATCGTCGCGGCGCTTGACCCTGCACTGAACACCCACCCGGTCGGTGACTTCCGTCACCGACCGGGTTCTGTGCTACCCGCATCGCCGTGCCGGGCTCGGCTCAGCGGGCGTAGTCGCCGGTCATCGTGGCGCCCGTCGCGTGGTCGCCGCGGTCGGTGATCTCGCCGGCCACCCAGGCGTCGACGCCGCGGTCGGCGAGGGTCGCCAGGGCCACGTCGGCGGATTCCCGGGGCACGACGGCGATCATGCCGACGCCCATGTTCAGGGTCTTCTCCAGCTCCAGGCGCTCGACCTTGCCGGTCCGTCCGACGAGGTCGAAGACCGGGGCCGGCGTCCAGGTGGAGCGGTCGACGGTGGCGTGCAGGCCGTCGGGGATCACGCGGGCCAGGTTGGCCGCGAGGCCGCCGCCGGTGACATGGCTGAAGGCGTGCACCTCGGTGGTGCGCATCAGGGCCAGGCAGTCCAGCGAGTAGATCTTCGTCGGCTCCAGGAGCTCCTCGCCGAGGGTGCGGCCGAGGTCGTCCACGTGCGCGTCGAGGGCCATTCCGGCCTCGTTCAGCAGGACGTGGCGGACGAGTGAGTACCCGTTCGAGTGAAGGCCGGAGGCGGCCATCGCGACGACCGCGTCGCCCTCGCGGATGCGGTCCGGGCCGAGCAGCCGGTCGGCCTCCACGACGCCCGTACCGGCTCCGGCGACGTCGAAGTCGTCCGGGCCGAGCAGTCCGGGGTGCTCGGCCGTCTCGCCGCCCACCAGGGCGCAGCCGGCCAGCACACAGCCCTCGGCGATGCCCTTGACGACGGCGGCGACGCGCTCGGGGTGGACCTTGCCGACGCAGATGTAGTCGGTCATGAACAGCGGCTCGGCGCCGCACACCACGATGTCGTCCATGACCATGGCGACCAGGTCGTGGCCGATGGTGTCGTAGACGCCCAGCTGCCGCGCGATGTCGACCTTGGTGCCGACGCCGTCCGTGGCGGAGGCGAGCAGGGGGCGCTCGTACTTCTTGAGGGCGGAGGCGTCGAAGAGGCCGGCGAAGCCCCCGAGGCCGCCGAGGACCTCGGGACGCTGCGTCTTCTTGACCCATTCCTTCATGAGCTCGACGGCGCGGTCGCCCGCCTCGATGTCGACGCCCGCGGCTGCGTAGCTGGCACCAGTTGTGTCAGGCATGACGATGAGAACCTTTGTGTCGTACGGCAGGTATTGCGGACGGACGGCTACGGGCGACGGATGGCGTCGGCGGCGGCCGTGCCGGCGGGCCCGGCGGCCAGCTCGGTCTCCAGGAGCTGCTTGCCGAGCAGCTCGGGGTCGGGGAGCTCCATCGGGTACTCGCCGTCGAAGCAGGCGCGGCACAGGTTCGGCTTGTCGATGGTGGTCGCGTCGATCATGCCGTCGATGGAGATGTACGCCAGGGAGTCGGCGCCGAGCGAGGTGCCGATCTCGTCGATGCTCATGCCGTTGGCGATGAGCTCGGCGCGGGTCGCGAAGTCGATGCCGAAGAAGCAGGGCCACTTCACGGGCGGGGAGGAGATCCGGATGTGGACCTCGGCGGCGCCGGCCTCGCGGAGCATGCGGACCAGGGCGCGCTGGGTGTTGCCGCGGACGATGGAGTCGTCCACGACGACCAGCCGCTTGCCCTTGATGACTTCCTTCAGGGGGTTCAGCTTGAGGCGGATGCCGAGCTGGCGGATGGTCTGCGAGGGCTGGATGAAGGTGCGGCCCACGTAGGCGTTCTTCACCAGGCCGTTGCCGAAGGGGATGCCGGAGGCCTCGGCGTACCCGATCGCGGCGGGGGTGCCGGACTCCGGGGTCGCTATGACGAGGTCGGCCTCGGCGGGAGCCTCCTTGGCCAGCTTGCGGCCCATCTCGACGCGCGAGAGGTACACGTTGCGGCCGGCGATGTCGGTGTCCGGGCGGGCCAGGTACACGTACTCGAAGACACAGCCCTTGGGCTTCGCTTCTGCGAATCGCGACGTGCGCAGACCGTTCTCGTCGATGGCGACGAACTCGCCCGGCTCGATCTCGCGGACGAAGGACGCGCCGCAGATGTCGAGGGCGGCGGACTCGGAGGCCACGACCCAGCCGCGCTCGAGGCGGCCGAGGACCAGCGGGCGGATGCCCTGCGGGTCACGGGCGGCGTAGAGGGTGTGCTCGTCCATGAAGACGAGGCTGAAGGCGCCCATGACCTTCGGGAGGACCGTGTGAGCGGCCTCCTCGATGGTCAGCGGCTTGCCGTCCTCGTCGACCTGGGCCGCGAGGAGCGCGGTCAGCAGGTCGGTGTCGTTGGTCGCCGCGACGCGGGTGGACCGGCCTTCCTGCTTGGGCAGGTCGGCGACCATCTCGGCGAGCTGGGCGGTGTTGACGAGGTTGCCGTTGTGGCCGAGCGCGATGGAGCCCTGCGCGGTGGCCCGGAAGGTTGGCTGGGCGTTCTCCCACACGGAGGCACCGGTGGTCGAGTAGCGGGCGTGACCGACCGCGATGTGACCCTGGAGCGAACCGAGCGAGGTCTCGTCGAAGACCTGGGACACGAGGCCCATGTCCTTGAAGACGAGGATCTGGGAGCCGTTGCTGACCGCGATTCCCGCGGATTCCTGACCCCGATGCTGGAGGGCGTAGAGCCCGAAGTACGTGAGCTTTGCGACCTCTTCACCCGGGGCCCAGACACCGAAGACGCCGCAAGCGTCCTGGGGGCCCTTCTCGCCGGGAAGTAGATCGTGATTGAGTCGACCGTCACCACGTGGCACGCCCCCGAGTGTAGGCGAGATCGACCACTGGTCCGAATTGGGGATATCGGCTCACCTGCGGATCACCCGTCGGCCGCGGCGCGTACAACCGTGCCGTCTTCGCTGGTCAGCGTCAGGGTTTCGTGATCGATCCGGTAGTCCAGCCGACCCTCGAGGAAGCGGAGCATCCGCTTCTCGGCGTCCATGAGTGAGCCTTCGCACATCATTCGGGTGGTGGCCGGGGCGCCCAGGGTGATATGTCCGTCGCGGACGGTGGCCTCGGCGTTGACGCGGTTGCAGGGGAGGCGGCCGGAGAGGGTGCCCTTCTCCTGGTCGAAGGTGAGGCGGGCCTCGCCCTTCCCGCCGGGGGTGGTGACGGTCCATTCCGTGCCGTACAGGGGCGCGTCGTCGGACCTGCTCAGCCGGACGGTGTCGCCGGCGGAGGTGGTGAGCGTCAGCCGGCCGCTCTCCGCGTCGGCGGTGAGGGGGCCGGCGGTGAGGACGCGGCCGAGGGACTTCTCGAACTCCGGGGGCGTCTTGTCGCACGCCCGCTCGGTGAACGCGGCGTCGCTGAGCCGGACGCGCTCGCCGTCGACGTCGGCGCGGGCGCTGAAGGTGTTGCAGCCGGTGCTGCCCGCCGCCTCACCGCCGGCGTCGATCCGGACCCGTGCCTCGCCGGGCGCCTGGTGGGTGGTGCCGTCGACGGTGACGCTGTCGATGCTCCAGCGGACGCCGGTGACCTGCCGGTCCGCGCCGACGGAGCCGCTGCCGGTCCGTTCACCGCCGGCCTTCTCGCTGCCGCAGGCCGCCGCGAGCGGGACGAGCACGGCGACGACGGCCATGGTCAGGGTCATGCTGCGCTGCTGCTTCTGCCTGTACATGCCGATTCGACGGAGGCGCGGAGCGTCTGGTTCCCCTCAGCTCAGCAGCGGCAGCAGCCCGCCGAGGTCGGCCCGCTCGCCGCTCGCGCTCACCTGGGCCTCGGCCACGGCGTCCGTCCAGGCCAGCCGCCCGGTCGCGAGCCGGACCCAGGTCAGCGGGTCGGTCTCGACCACGTTGGGCGGGGTGCCGCGGGTGTGCCGGGGCCCTTCGACGCACTGCACGACGGCGTACGGCGGCACCCGCACCTCCGTCGACCCGCCGGGCGCCTTCACGGCGAGCGCGTCGGCGAGCAGCCGGGTCGCGGCGGCCAGGGCCTGCCGGTCGTACGGGACGGCCAGGCCGGACACGGCGGCGTTGAGGTCGTCGGTGTGGACGACGAGTTCGACCGTACGGGTGACGAGGTAGTCGTCCAGCGGCAGCGCGCCCGCGTTGGTCTCCAGGAGCCGGCTGCCGGGGTGCTCGGCGAGCAGCGCGCGCAGGCTCTCGTCGACGTCGGCGAGGTACGCGTCGAGGTCGGGGTGGTCCGCGGCGAGCCCGCGGGTGAAGTCGGCGATCGCGGCGGCGTTCCCGGCGGTGGCGAAGACCCACTCGGCGACCTGGACGTCCTGCCGGGCCGGTGCGGGCCGTTCCACGGCGCGGTGCAGGGCGGTCAGGGCCATCCCGATGTGCGCCACCAGCTCCCGCACGGACCAGTCCCCCAGCCGCGTCGGCAGCGCGAGCTGCTCGTCGGTGAGGGTGCGCACGGCGTCCCGGACCTGCCCGAACTGGGCGAGCACGGCGGCACGGGTACGGACGGGGTCGTAGCTGCGGGGGCGCTTTCCGGCGGGGGACATGCAGGGAGCCTATGCGGGCGCGGCGCCGGGCGAGTACGCCTCGATGAACTCGCCGTTGCGGGGGACGCCGATGCCGTGCCACGTGAAGGGGACGCCCCGCGCGGTGTCCGGGTCGGGGCCGTCCATGAGCTGGAAGTGGACGTGCGGCTCGGTGGAGTTGCCGGAGTTCCCGCAGCGGGCGACCATCTGGCCCGCGCGCACCCGGTCCCCCTCGCCCACGGCGAAGGAACCGCGCCGGACGTGGGCGTACATGGCGTACGTGCCGTCTCCGAGGTCCAGCACCAGGTGGTTGCCGACGATGCGGCGGGCGCCGGTCATCTCGCGGACCGAGCCCTCGACCAGCATCAGGTACAGCAGGGCGGGCAGCGAGGTGCGGCTCAGGTGGTCGCGCTGGCCGTCGTCGGCCCGGACGACGGTGCCGTCGGCCACCGCGAGGAGTGGTGCGCCGAACGCGGGGAAGGCGCCGGCGCGCCGGGCGAGGGGCCACAGGGCGCGGAAGCCGGGGCGGGCTCCGGGCTCCGGTTCGGCGACGAGGTCGATGGCGAAGGTCTGTCCGTAGGCGTGGACGCCGTGGCTCGGGGTGCGGTCGGCCGGGCTGTTCAGCGCGGACCAGCGGCCGGTGACGGGCGGGGCGACCTCGACCGGCTCGCGGACGGTGCGCGGGGCGTCGGGGGTGCCGCCCCAGCGGTTGACCACGGCGATCAGGACGTAGGCGAGGACCAGGGGCAGGAAGACGCACCACCAGGGATACCCGGGGTCGAACAGGACGCCGACGGCCACCAGGGCCAGGAAGGCGAGTTGCAGCGCCCGGAAGGTGATCATGGCGAGCTTGCGTACGGACATCGTTCCCCCTTGCTCGTGCCGGTCCCGGCGTGCTCGTGGCGGTCCTGGGTCAGTTCCGTGCGGTCGACAGCGCCACCAGCAGCGGCACGACCCGTCCCGGCGGCACCTCGTGGCGGCCCCGGCCGGTGGTGTGCAGCCAGCCGGCGCCGGTGAGCTGGCGCAGGTGGTGGTAGACCTGTCCGGTCGTGCCCACCCCGTCCAGCTCGGCCAGCTCGGCCGCGGTGCGCCGGCCGCCGAGGATCTCCCTCAGCAGGCGGAGGCGGACAGGGTGTCCCAGCGCGGCGAACACCTCGGCGGACTCGGACCAGTCGGCCTCCAGCAGCCCCTCGGTCAGCGCCCCGTGCTGCCAGGCGTACCGCTCCCCGGCCGACAGGCGTACGGAGCCGGTGAAGAGCACCCCGCCGGCCGCCGCCCCCAGCTCCGCGAGCTGTTCCTCGAGCCCTTCCAACGCCCAGAGGTCGCCCTCCCGGGGGCGGGGGACGGACCGCTCGGCGGCTTCCAGGGCCGCGAGCCGTCGTTCGAGGTCGGCCAGGCGCTGTTCCAGTTGCTCCACCCTTCGAGATTACGTAAGAGCGTAATCTCGCGCAAGCGTCACTCGTACCTGAAGCCGGCCGCCTACGGCGAGGCGGGAATTCCTGTGTACCTCTTGATCGACCCGGATTCCTGCACAGTCACGGTGCACAGCGGCCCGGACCGGAGGGCCGGCGGCTACCGGGAGGCCCGCGTCACGAAGTCCGGCGAGACGTTGGTCCTGCCGGACCCCGTCGGCATCGAACTCGACACGAAGATCCTCAAGAACTACGTGCGCTGAGACGACGAGGTCCCGCCCGGAACCAGCCGGACGGGACCTCTGCCTCGCAGCGGGCGTACAGCTACGCCAGCAGCGCCGGGATCGTGCCCTCGTGGGCCTCGCGGAGGTCGGTCAGCGGCAGGGTGAACTCGCCCTGGACCTCCACCGCGTCGCCGTCCACCACGCCGATGCGGGTGACCGGCAGGCCACGGGCACCGCACATGTCGGTGAAGCGGAGCTCCTCCGAACGCGGGACGGCGACGACCGCGCGGCCCGCCGACTCCGAGAACAGGAAGGTGAAGGCGTCCAGACCGTCCGGGACGACCAGACGCGCGCCCTTGCCGCCGAGCAGCGCCGACTCGACGACCGCCTGGACCAGACCGCCGTCGGACAGGTCGTGCGCGGAGTCGATCATGCCGTCGCGGGAGGCGGAGATCAGGATCTCGGCGAGCAGGCGCTCGCGCTCCAGGTCGACCTCGGGCGGCAGGCCGCCGAGGTGGTCGTGGATGACCTGGGACCAGGCCGAACCGCCGAACTCCTCACGCGTGTCGCCGAGGAGGTAGAGCAGCTGGCCCTCCTCCTGGAAGGCGACCGGAGTGCGGCGGGCCACGTCGTCGATGACGCCGAGGACGGCCACGACCGGGGTCGGGTGGATGGCCGCCTCGCCCGTCTGGTTGTAGAGCGAGACGTTGCCGCCGGTCACCGGGGTGCCGAGCTGGAGGCAGCCGTCGGCCAGGCCGCGCACGGCCTCCGCGAACTGCCACATGACCGCCGGGTCCTCCGGCGAGCCGAAGTTCAGGCAGTCGGAGACCGCCAGCGGCTTCGCGCCCGTCGTCGCGACGTTGCGGTACGCCTCCGCCAGGGCCAGCTGCGCGCCCGTGTACGGGTCGAGCTTGGCGTAGCGGCCGTTGCCGTCGGTCGCGATGGCGACGCCGAGGCCGGACTCCTCGTCCACGCGGATCATGCCCGAGTCCTCGGGCTGGGCGAGGACGGTGTTGCCCTGCACGAAGTGGTCGTACTGCTGGGTGATCCACTGCTTGGACGCCTGGTTCGGGGAGGACACCAGCTTCAGGACCTGGTCCTTCAGCTCCTCGCCGGACTGCGGCCGGGGCAGCTTGTTCGCGTCGTCGGCCTGGAGGGCGTCCTGCCAGTCCGGGCGGGCGTAGGGGCGCTCGTAGACCGGGCCGTCGTGGGCGACCGTGCGCGGGTCGACGTCGACGATCTTGCCGCCGTGCCAGAAGATCTCGAGACGGTCGCCGTCCGTGACCTCACCGATCACCGTGGCGATGACGTCCCACTTGTCGCAGATCTCCAGGAAGCGGTCGACCTTGTCGGGCTCCACGACCGCGCACATGCGCTCCTGCGACTCGCTCATGAGGATCTCCTCGGGCGAGAGCGTGGAGTCGCGGAGCGGGACGTCGTCCAGGGTGACGCGCATACCGCCGGAGCCGTTCGACGCCAGCTCGCTCGTCGCGCAGGACAGGCCCGCCGCGCCGAGGTCCTGGATGCCGACGACGAGCTTCTCCTTGAACGCCTCCAGGGTGCACTCGATGAGGAGCTTCTCCTGGAAGGGGTCGCCGACCTGCACGGCCGGGCGCTTCGACGGCTTGGCGTCGTCGAAGGTCTCCGAGGCCAGGATCGAGGCGCCGCCGATGCCGTCGCCGCCGGTGCGGGCACCGTAGAGGATGACCTTGTTGCCCGCACCGGACGCCTTGGCGAGGTGGATGTCCTCGTGCCGCATGACGCCGATGGCACCGGCGTTGACCAGCGGGTTGCCCTGGTAGCAGGCGTCGAAGACGACCTCGCCGCCGATGTTGGGCAGGCCCAGGCAGTTGCCGTAGCCGCCGATGCCGGCGACGACGCCGGGCAGCACGCGCTTGGTGTCGGGGTGGTCCGCGGCGCCGAAGCGCAGGGGGTCCACGACGGCGACCGGGCGGGCGCCCATGGCGATGATGTCGCGCACGATGCCGCCCACGCCGGTCGCGGCGCCCTGGTAGGGCTCGACGTACGACGGGTGGTTGTGCGACTCGACCTTGAAGGTGACCGCGTAGCCCTGGCCGACGTCGACCACACCGGCGTTCTCGCCGATGCCGACGAGCATCGCGTCGTTCTGCGGGGCCTTCTCGCCGAACTGGCGCAGGTGCACCTTGGAGGACTTGTACGAACAGTGCTCGGACCACATGACGGAGTACATGGCCAGCTCCGCGCCGGTGGGGCGGCGGCCGAGGATCTCCACGACCCTCTCGTACTCGTCCTTCTTCAGGCCCAGTTCGGCCCAGGGCAGCTCGACGTCGGGGGTCGCGGCCGCGTGCTCGACCGTGTCCAGAGGCGTCCGGCTCATGCGTTGACCAGCTTCTTGAGGATCGAGGTGAAGAACGGGAGGCCGTCGGTGCGGCCGGTGCCGATCAGCGGCTCGACGGCGTGCTCGGGGTGCGGCATGAGGCCGACCACGTTCCCGGCGGCGTTGGTGATGCCGGCGATGTCGTTGAGCGAGCCGTTCGGATTGACGTCCAGGTAGCGGAAGGCGACCCGGCCCTCCGCCTCCAGCTCGTCGATCGTGCGGGCGTCGGCGACGTAGCGCCCGTCCATGTTCTTCAGCGGGATGTGGATCTCCTGGCCGGCGCTGTAGTCGCTGGTCCAGGCGGTGTCCGCGTTCTCCACCCGCAGCTTCTGGTCGCGGCAGATGAAGTGCAGGTGGTCGTTGCCGAGCATCCCGCCGGGCAGCAGGTGGGCCTCCGTGAGGATCTGGAAGCCGTTGCAGATGCCGAGCACCGGGAGGCCGGCCTTCGCCTGGTCGATGACGGTGTCCATCACCGGCGAGAAGCGCGCGATGGCACCGGCGCGCAGATAGTCGCCGTAGGAGAAACCGCCGCACAGCACCACGGCGTCGACCTGCTTGAGGTCCTTGTCCTTGTGCCAGAGCGCCACGGGTTCGGCACCGGCGACGCGGATCGCACGCTGCGTGTCCCGGTCGTCGAGGCTGCCGGGGAAAGTGACGACGCCAATACGAGCGGTCACTTCACGGCCCCCGCGGCGACATCCTCGGACTCGACCTTGACGGTGAAGTCCTCGATCACGGTGTTGGCGAGGAAGGATTCCGCAAGATCATGGATGCGGGCGAGGGCGGCCTCGTCGACCGGCCCGTCCACTTCCAGTTCGAATCGCTTTCCCTGGCGGACGTCCGAGATCCCTTCGAAACCCAGTCGCGGCAGTGCGCGCTGCACCGCCTGGCCCTGGGGGTCGAGGATCTCCGGCTTGAGCATGACGTCGACTACGACGCGTGCCACTGGCACTCCCGGTGTGTGGTGCTGAGCAGGTCCCTTCAGACTACCCGTACAAAATTTCTACGCGCGTAGCCTTGGAGGAAAGTACGTGAGCCCTGTCACGATCCGGCATCTGGGGGAGACCTCACGAAAAGCTTCGGGAAAGATCTCGGACGCATCCTGGATACCTATTGCGCGGCGGACACGCGGAGAGATTTAGTCGGACTTCCCATTTCAATGCCGGGCACTGTACAAATGAAATGTCATTAGCCGATACTTTGCCCAATTACTGGCGAACAGTCGGCATCATCGCGGCGTCTCGGCATGTTCGGGCACGTCATCGCGGAGATGCCGCACGAAGGGACCGATATTCGTGGCGCAGCGTGTCGTGGTCACTCTCTTTGACGACATCGACGGCTCTGAAGCGGCGGAGACGATCGCCTTCGGAGTCGACGGCCGGATGTACGAGATCGACCTGAACGAAGCCAATGCCCGGAAACTGCGCAAGGCCCTCGAGCCCTACGTGTCGGCGGGGCGGAAGCGGTCGCGGTCCGGCAAGGCGTACCGGCAGACGGAGGTCGCCCCCGATCCGGCGGCCGTCCGGGCGTGGGCCCAGGCCAACAGGATGGACGTGCCCGCGCGGGGCCGGATCCCGAAGAAGGTGTACGAGGCGTTCGCCGAGGCGCAGTGAGCGGTCCCGTCCGGCGGCCGCCCTCAGCCGCACCCCGGCGGCCGGCGGCCCGGCCCGCGCGAGCGCCGACGGCCGCTCAGCCGCCCCTCGCGGCAACCGACTTGCGCAGCACCCCGGGTGATCAGCTAAAGTCTGGAGCACGCCGAGGGGCGAGGCCGAAAGGCCCAGCTCACGGAACATGCGGGTGTAGTTCAGTAGTAGAACATCCCCCTTCCAGGGGGAAGGCGCAGTGTGCAATTCCTGTCACCCGCTCTGCATCGCCGTACCGGCCACTCGATTGGATCAGGTAGGCTGGTGCTCGCACCGATCGGTGAAGGCCGGTCGGGGGCAATGCGGACGTAGCTCAGTTGGTAGAGCGCAACCTTGCCAAGGTTGAGGTCGCGAGTTCGAGCCTCGTCGTCCGCTCGGGAATCAGACCCCGGTCCTCCAGGACCGGGGTCTTTTCGTGCGCCCTGAGTGACCGCGGGTTCCCGCACGCCGTCTGACATTTGTCATGCCGAGCGATGACGGCTCGCACTGATGCCCGGCCCTCTGCACCGGGACGCTGGGGACATGCGAGCAAACGAACACGAGCACGTGATCGAGGTCACCGGCCTGCGGCGTGTGTACGGGGGCGGGTTCGAGGCGGTGCGCGGGATCGACTTCTCCGTGCGCCGCGGCGAGATCTTCGCGCTGCTGGGCACCAACGGCGCCGGAAAGACCTCGACGGTCGAACTCCTCGAGGGTCTCGCCGCGCCGGCCGGCGGCCGGGTGCGCGTCCTCGGACACGACCCGTACACCGAGCGCGCCGCCGTGCGCCCCCGCACCGGGGTCATGCTCCAGGAGGGCGGCTTCCCCTCCGAGCTGACCGTCGCCGAGACCGCGCGGATGTGGGCGGGCTGTGTGAGCGGCGCCCGGCCCGAGGCGGAGGTGCTGGCGCTGGTCGGACTGGCGGAGAAGACGGGCACCCGTGTGAAGCAGCTCTCCGGCGGCGAGCGGCGCCGGCTGGACCTGGCGCTCGCCCTGCTCGGCGAGCCCGAGGTGCTCTTCCTCGACGAGCCCACCACCGGGCTGGACGCCGAAGGCCGCCGCGACACCTGGGAGTTGGTGCGCGCACTGCGCGACGGCGGCACCACCGTGCTGCTCACCACGCACTACCTGGAGGAGGCCGAGAGCCTCGCCGACCGGCTCGCGATCCTGCACAAGGGCCGCATCGCCGCCACCGGCACCCCGGACGAGGTGACGGCCACCCAGCCGTCCCGGATCTCCTTCGAGCTGCCCGAGGGCTATTTCGTGGGCGATCTGCCGCCGCTGGACACGCTCGGCGTGAGCGGTCACGACACCGACGGACGGCGCGTGCGGCTGCGCACCCGCGAGCTCCAGCGGGCCGCCACCGGGCTGCTGGTCTGGGCCGAACGGGCCGGCGTGGAGCTGCGCGGGCTCGACGTGCGCTCGGCCTCCCTGGAGGAGGCGTTCCTCGGCATCGCGAAGGAAGCGGCCGAGTCGGCGGCGGCCGGCGCGGACATGACGACGAAGGAGTACGCGGCATGACCACCCCCGCCCCTACGGCCCCCGCCCCCGCGGCCACCACCCCGATGAGCCGGATGGCCGCGCTCGCCCGCGCCGAACTGACCCTGTTCGGCCGCAGCAAGGGCACCCTCGTCGCCGCCCTGTTCGTGCCGCTGGTCCTGCCGGTCAGCGTGCGGGCGGCCGCCGAGGACATGGACCTCGCCGGGGCCGGCCTCACCGTCGGCACCGTGGTGCTGCCCGCGGCCGTCGGCTTCTCGCTGCTGTTCGCCGTGTACTCGGCGCTCGTCGGCGTCTTCGTCGTCCGGCGCGAGGAACTCGTCCTGAAGCGGCTGCGCACCGGCGAGCTGCGCGACGCCGAGATCCTCGCCGGGACCGCGCTGCCGGCCACGCTGACCGGCCTCGTCCAGTGCCTGTTGCTGGTGGCGGGGTGCACCGCCCTCCTCGACCTGTCCGCGCCGTCCGCACCGCACCTCGCCGTCGCCGGGCTGCTGCTGGGGCTGGTGCTGTGCGCGGCGCTGGCCGCGGTCACCGCCGGCTTCACCCGGACCGGGGAGAGCGCGCAGGTCACGCCGATGCCGCTGATGATCGTCTCGATGATCGGCTCCGGCATCACCTTCCCGCTGGAGCTGCTGCCCGACCGGCTGGCCTCGGTCTGCGAGCTGCTGCCGCTGACCGGCATCATCACCCTGGTCCGCGGCGGCTGGACCGGCGATCTGTCGGCGTCCGAGGCACTCGGAGCGCTCGCCACGGCGGTGGCCTGGACGGCCGTCGCGGTGTTTGCTGTACGGCGGCGGTTCCGCTGGGAGCCGCGGCGCTGATGCGGGACGGTCGGGGAAGCGGGGCGAGCGGGGACATGCGCAGGCCGGGGGGCTGGTGGCGGCGGAAGAGCACGCCGGCGAAGGTCGAGACGTACACACGGTGGTCGTTCCACTTCTTCGGCGTGATCGAGCTGGCCGCGATCGGGCTGTCGACCTTCGACCAGGTCGGCCCACGGCTCGCGGGCACGCTGACGCTGCTGGTCGCGGTGCACGCCGGGATCTGTGTGACGACCGCCTCACGGGCCCTGGACTTCACGCGCGGCACGCGTCCCCAGCCGGTGCGACTGCTGTGGACGCTGGCCGCCGCCACCGCCGTACTCGCCGTCGGGGCCATCGGGCTCGCCGAGCGCGGCCCGGCCGGTGAGGGCGTCGACACCGCGGCGGGCTCGGTATTCGGCGGGGTGCTCTGTTTCGGCGCGGGCACCATCGCGCTCGGGGTGCGCAACCGGCGGCGGATCGGCGCGATCGTCGGCGGCTTCGCGGTGGGCGCGGGGGTCGTGGCGTTCCCGCTGGGCCTGCCGGCCCCGGCCGCGCTGGTGACGGGCTGCATGGTGCTGCTCGGCGCGGGGTTCCTCGCCTTCACCTCCGTCTTCTCCGTCTGGCTGCTCAACGCCGTGTACGCGCTCGACGAGGCCCGCGAGACCCGGGCCCGGCTGGCGGTCGCCGAGGAGCGGCTCCGGTTCGGGCGGGACCTGCACGACGTGATGGGGCGGAACCTGGCGGTCATCGCGCTCAAGAGCGAACTGGCGGTGCGGCTCGCCCGGCGCGAACGGCCCGAGGCGGTGGAGCAGATGATCGAGGTGCAGCGCATCGCCCAGGAGTCGCAGCGCGAGGTCCGCGACGTGGTGCGCGGCTACCGGGAGGCCGACCTGGAGGTCGAACTCATGGGCGCCCAGGGCGTGCTGGCGGCGGCCGGCATCGACTGCCGGGTGACCGGGGAGGCGGCCGGGCTGCCCGCCGAGGTGCAGTCGGCGCTCGGCTGGGTGGTGCGGGAGGCGACCACGAACGTGCTGCGGCACGGTGAGGCGGAACGGTGCACCGTGGCGGTGCGGATGACGGAGGGGCGTGTGGTGCTGACGGTGGAGAACGACGGGGTGGGCACACCCCCGGGCGGGACGGACGAGGCGACCGGTTCCGGCGGATCCGGCCTGGCCGGGCTGCGGGAGCGGCTGTCCGCGGTGGGCGGCACGCTGGAGGCCGAACGCGTCGGCAAGGGCGCCTTCCGGCTGGTCGCGCAGGCGCCGCTGACCACCGAGCCGGAACTGGAGGCCGTGTCGTGACGACCGCCGTACGGGTGCTGCTCGCCGACGACGAGCACCTGATCCGCGGCGCGCTGGCCGCCCTGCTCTCCCTGGAGGACGACCTCATGGTGGTCGCCGAGGCCGCCACCGGCCCGGAGGCCCTGGCCATGGCGCGGGCACACCGGCCCGACGTGGCCGTCCTCGACCTTCAGATGCCCGGCGCCGACGGTGTGAAGGTCGCCACATCCCTGCGCACCGAACTGCCGGGCTGCAAGGTGCTGATCGTCACCGGTCACGGGCGGCCCGGGCATCTGAAGCGGGCACTCGCGGCGGGTGTGCGCGGGTTCGTCCCGAAGACGGTCAGCGCCCAGCGGCTCGCCGAGCTGATCCGCACCGTCCACGCCGGAAACCGTTACGTCGACCCCGAGTTGGCCGCGGACGCGATCTCCGCAGGGGACTCCCCGCTGACCGCCCGGGAGGCCGAGGTGCTGGAGTACGCGGCCGACGGGGCGCCCGTCGCGGAGATCGCCGAGCGGGCCGCGCTCGCCGAGGGGACCGTGCGGAACTACCTGTCGTCGGCCGCCACGAAGCTCGGCGCGGAGAACCGGCACGCGGCAGTGCGCCTCGCACGGGAGCGAGGTTGGGTATAGTGGCTCACGCACCACGGCGAAGCCCGCGGCGCAGGCGAACGTAGCTCAGTTGGTAGAGCGCAACCTTGCCAAGGTTGAGGTCGCGAGTTCGAACCTCGTCGTTCGCTCCACAGGAGAAAGCCCCCGGTCCAGGCCGGGGGCTTTCTCGTGTCCCGGTGTCCTACCAGCGCACGCCCGTCAGACGCTCGTAGGCCTCGACGTACTTGGCGCGGGTCGCGTCCACGACCTGCCGCGGCAGCGCCGGCGGGGGCTGCTCGCTCTTGCGGTCCCAGCCGGACTCCGCCGAGGTCAGCCAGTCCCGCACGAACTGCTTGTCGTACGACGGCTGCGCGCGGCCGGGCTGCCACTGGTCGGCGGGCCAGAAGCGGGAGGAGTCCGGGGTGAGGACCTCGTCGGCGAGGACCAGGTCGTCGCCCTCGAAGCCGAACTCGAACTTGGTGTCGGCCAGGATGATCCCGCGCTCGCGGGCGATGTCCCGGGCGCGGGAGTAGACGGCCAGTGTGGCCTGGCGCAGGCGGGCGGCGGTGTCCGCGCCGGTCTGGCGGACGACCTCCTCGTAGGAGACGTTCTCGTCGTGCTCGCCCACCTCGGCCTTGGTGGCCGGGGTGAAGATCGGGGCGGGCAGCTCCGAGCCGTCGACGAGGCCCTCGGGGAGGGCGAGGCCGCAGACGGTGCGGGATTCCCGGTACTCGGCGAGGCCCGAGCCGGTGAGGTAGCCGCGGGCCACGCACTCCACGGGGACCATCCGCAGCGACTTGCAGACCAGGGTGCGGCCCTGCCAGTCGGCGGGCGCGCCCTCGGGCAGCGCGGTGCTCAGGACGTGGTTCGGGACCAGGTCGGCGAGCTGGTCGAACCACCACAGGGAGAGCTGGGTGAGCACCCGGCCCTTGTCGGGGATCTCGGTGGGCAGCACCCAGTCGTAGGCGGACATGCGGTCGCTGGCGACCATCACGAGGTCGCCCGCCTCGTTCTGGTACAGATCGCGCACCTTGCCGGTGTGCAGATGCACCAGACCCGGAACCTCAAGCGGCTCGGGCTTTTCGACGAATCCGGACACGGTTCCTCCCCGTGGTTCTGTCCATGTACGTCGATTCTCCCGTATGCGGCGGCCGATCTCCGTGCGGGGTGGTCGTAGGGCCTGGTCAGTCGCGTTTGCAGATGCGGTCCAGGAGGTTGGCGGTGGCCCGCTGGATCCGCGGGTCGACGTGGCCGGGGCGGTCCAGGGCCGGGGACCAGGCGAACGTCCCGGACGCGAAGACCCAGGCACCGGACGGCGCCCGGTACAGGGACGTCTCCTGGTGGCGCCGGGCGCCGTGGACGTCGGTGTACGGGGAGTGGGCCAGCAGGACGCGCTCGTCGTGCTCGGGGAGCGGGGTGCGCGGGAAGTAGCGGTCGGCCTCGCCGGCGACCAGGCCCTCGATCTCGTCGCCCTCCTGGGCGCCGGTGACCTCCCAGAGCCAGTGGCCGGCGTTGCGGACGATCATCGGGTGCGGTTCGGGGACGCGGCCGGCGTACTGGATGCCGAGCAGCTGCTGCTCGGCGCGGTCGATCTCCCGCCACAGCACCGGCCGGCCCGGGCCCTGGCGCTTGCGGCAGGTCAGCAGGCGGTCGGGGACGCCGGAGGGGGAGGGGGCCAGCTCCACCTGCCAGTACAGGGTGTTGGCGGAGAGGAAGACCAGGGACGTGCCGTGCTCGCGGGCCAGCTCGGTGGTGCGGCGCATGGCCGTCGACCAGTACTCGTCGTGGCCCGGGAAGACCAGGCCCCGGTAGCGGGTCGGATCGACGCGGCCGGAGTGCAGGTCGCGGGCGTCGGCGTAGGCCACGTCATAGCCGTAGCGCTCGGCGAAGCGGATGAAGTCGTAGGCGTGGCCCACGTGCAGGGGCAGTCCGGCGCCCGCGTAGGGGCGGTCGAAGGAGACGGTCGTCGCGGCGTCCGCCTCGCCGAGCAGCCGGCCCTCCTCGTCCCAGGCGTGATACAGGCTGGCGCCGGTGCGGCCGTCCTCCGGGTAGAGGTTGTACGCCTGCCAGGTGATGTCGGGCAGGAGCAGCAGCAGGTCGGCCGGGTGGTCGTCGCGGACCGTGAAGGGGACGTGGCTGCGGTAGCCGTCGGCGGTGGTGAGGACGGCGACGTACGCGCCGATGTTCCAGTACGACGGGATCTGCAGCCGCCAGGACAGCCACCAGTGGTGGCAGGAGACCGTGCGGTCCGCGGTGAGCGGCGGGGGCTGGACGATGCCGGAGAGCCGGGGGCTGGTGGTGATCTTGGCGGCGCCGTCTCCGCCGTAGTGGCCGATCCGGTAGACGTCGACGCTGAACTGCTGCGGCGGGTCGACGGTGATGTGGAAGTCGATGGCCTCGCCGGGCGCGGCGGCACCCGTGGCGGTGAAGCCCTTGATCTGACGGTGCACGTCGTCGGCGGCGCGAGGGCCTCCGGTGGCGGAGCGCCGGTCCGTGGCCGCGCCCCGCCGGCCCGTTCCGGTCACGGGCGGCTCCGGGTCCGCGTCGATGTACCAGGGGACGACCTGGCCGGTGTCGCTGAAGTAGGTCTCCCCGCCGCGCAGCCACGGGACGGGTCCCTGGCCGAAGGGATCCGTCACGGCGTGCGCGAGTGCTCCCGACTCCCAACGGCGAACGTGCTCGGGCCCCATGGGACCGCCCCCTCCCTCGTGCCCCCGTGGTCGTGCGTATGACGAACGCCCTTGCCATGTGCGCGATCGGTCCCCAGCACATCACATCTGGCGTGCGTGCTGTCACTGTTCGTCGCGAAGTGACCGAAAGTGGAGTCGAAGGGTCCGGTTCCCTGGAGCCACGGCCTCAGACCAGGCGTACCGGCTTCTCCGCGCGTATGCCGAGCTCGGTCAGCCAGGCGCGCAGGGGGGCGGGGTCGCCGGTCTCGACGAGGCTGCGGACGCGGGGGGCCAGGTCGGCGGCGCGGACGCCGTTGACCAGGAGGGACGGGCCGTCGAGCCAGTCGAGGCCGGGCGCGGCTCCGGCGGTGTCCATGGCGGCGCAGCACACCATCGCCGTGATGTGGTCGGTGAGGACCTCGCGGCCGGTGCGCGGCGGCTGGAGCGGGAGGAGGGGCAGCGCACGGTCGTCCCACAGGGCGCTGTCGGGGCCGGTCCGGCCCGTCGCCGCCCCTGACACGGCGGGGGGCGGGGCCGCGGCCTCCTCGCGGGCCAGCTGCGCGCTCAGCCCGGCGGCCAGGGCGGCGCCCCGGGGAGTGGTGTCGGCGAGGTCGTCCTCGTCGTCGCCGGAGGTGGGGGCACCGGTCGCCTGCACGTCACGGTCCGCCGGCGGGTCGGACGGGGTGGGGCCGGACGGTGCCGGGCCGGGCGGCGTCGGGCCGGGGCGGTCCGTGAGGTGGTCCAGGACGCGGGCCAGGGTGGGGCCGTCGGCGCCGGCGGAGGCGCCCTCCGCCGTGCGACGGACGCCCAGGGTGTCGAGGACGCGGTGGAGGCGGGCCGCGTCCGTGCGCCAGGCCCGGTCGACGACCTCCTCCGGATACTCGTCCCAGCCCACCGGCGCCCAGTCCGGTCCGGTCTTCGCGGGTCCCCCGTGGAAGAGGCGCGCGGCGAGCAGGGAGACCGACTCGTCGATCAGGCCGGGCTCCTCCAGCAGGTCGCAGGCGGGGCGCTCGCCCAGGCGCGAGGCGAAGCCCTCGGCCAGACGGTCGCGGCGGGACAGCTCCGTGAGCGCCGCGACGACGCCCACGTCCAGCCGGGCGGGCCAGCGGCCCATCCGCCAGGCGGGCAGCGCCACCCGGGTCAGCAGCCGGTCCCAGCCCGCGTACGCCAGCCCGACCTGCTCCTGGGCGACGATCCGCAGCCCGTAGTCCACAGCCTGTGCGCGCTCGGCGGCCGCCGCGGCGACCCCCCGCTCCATCTCGGCGGCGTGGACGCGGCAGCTGTGCAGCAGCAGCCGGGACACCTGGCCGAGCCCTCTGCACACCGCGCGGGACAGCCCTCGGTCCCTCGCCGAGGCCACCGCCACCGCGGCGTCCAGGCCTCGTATGAAGCGCCGGGCCGCGGCTATGTCGGGGTGCGCCGACGGTCCCGTACCGGCGACGACCGGGGCGAGGACCGCGCGCAGCTCGCCCACGCGCATCCACCACAGGAAGGGCGAGCCGATGACGAGGACGGGCGCGGCGGGGTCACGGCGGTGCACCGGTCCGCCCGGACCGGCCACGTCGCCGTGCCGCTCCCCGGACGGCGGGCCGTGGGCCGGGTGGGTGCGGTCCTCCAGCCAGCTGTCGCAGTCCGGCGTGAGCGCTATCGCGGACGGCGCGGGCACCTCGAGCCGGTCGGCGAGGTCGCGCACCATCCGGTAGAGGTCCGGCGCCGACTCCTCGGTGACCGGGACCGTCGGGGTCATGGCGGGCCGGGCGCGGGCGACGACGAGGGCGACCCCCGCGGCGGACGCCAGGACGAGGAGCGCCAGCACGGACACCGTCCAGCGGGCGGCGTCCCAGCCGGCACCCACCAGGTGCCCGGTGGAACCGCCCACGAGCAGGATCACGGCGGCGGCAGCGGGCAGCAGGGCGACGGCCAGCGCCCGGCTGCGGACCCGCAGCACGGCCAGCGCCCGGGAGCGCGCGGCCCGCGCGCCCGACTCCACTCCACCGATACCGGTCACGGCCGGACCTCACCCCCTCCTTGCTGCCCTGGGACGGCGCTCCCGCTGTTGCTCACTCCCCCACTGTGGCACCCGCCACTGACATCGCAATGCCGGTGGGCCAAGTGCCGGAACACTGCCGGAACGCTTGCGCGGCACCATAGTTGGGGCCTTAGCGCCCGTCAGCCGTATGGTGCATCGGTCACCCGATGGAATGGCTTTGGGGAAAGGTGGATGACGGACAGCAAGGATCAGGCCCCAGCTCCTGGGAGGGAGCCGGGGCCTGTGGGGCGGGGTGCGGAGCGGGCCGCTCCGGGGGCGGTCAGGCCCCCGTGGTGCCCGCCGCCGCGTCGGCGGCGGCCTTCGCCGCGATGTCCGTACGGTGCTGGGAGCCGTCGAGGCCGATGCGGGCGACGGCCCGGTAGGCACGGTCGCGGGCCTCGGTGAGGTCGCTGCCCGTGGCGGTGACGGACAGGACGCGGCCGCCGGCGCTGACGACGGTGTCGCCCTCGGTGCGGGTGCCGGCGTGCAGGACGTAGGCGTGCGGGGCGTCCTCGGCGGCCACCTCGTCGAGGCCGGTGATCGGGTCGCCGGTGCGCGGGGTGCCGGGGTAGTTGTGCGAGGCGACGACCACGGTGACGGCCGCCTCGTCGCTCCAGCGCAGCGGCTCGAGGTCGGCGAGGTTGCCGGTGGCGGCGGCCATCAGCAGACCGGCGAGCGGGGTCTTCAGGCGGGCCAGCACGACCTGGGTCTCGGGGTCGCCGAAGCGGGCGTTGAACTCGATCACGCGCACCCCGCGCGAGGTGATCGCGAGACCGGCGTACAGCAGTCCGGAGAAGGGTGTGCCGCGGCGGCGCATCTCGTCGACGGTCGGCTGGAGCACGCTCTGCACGACCTCGTCGACCAGCTTGGGGTCGGCCCACGGCAGCGGCGAGTACGCGCCCATGCCGCCGGTGTTCGGCCCCTCGTCGCCGTCGAGGGCGCGCTTGAAGTCCTGGGCGGGCTGGAGGGGGCGCACGTTCTCGCCGTCGGTGATGGCGAAGAGGGAGACCTCGGGGCCGTCGAGGTACTCCTCGACGACCACGCGCTCGCAGGCGTTGGCGTGCGCCCGGGCGGCCTCGACGTCGCCGGTGACGACGACGCCCTTGCCGGCGGCGAGGCCGTCGTCCTTGACCACGTAGGGGGCGCCGAAGGCGTCGAGGGCCGCGTCGACCTCGGCGGGGGTCGTGCAGACGTACGAGCGGGCCGTGGGCACCCCGGCACCGGCCATCACGTCCTTCGCGAAGGCCTTGGAGCCCTCGAGCCGCGCGGCCTGCCCGGAGGGGCCGAAGACCGGGATACCGGCCTCGCGCACGGCGTCG
The DNA here is from genome assembly GCF_040636935.1 of Streptomyces sp. NPDC032940. Classification (NCBI taxonomy): domain Bacteria; kingdom Bacillati; phylum Actinomycetota; class Actinomycetes; order Kitasatosporales; family Streptomycetaceae; genus Streptomyces; species Streptomyces sp. NPDC032940. The sequence goes on from NZ_JBEZVJ010000021.1 coordinate 61,372, forward strand.
GAGACCCCGGCGACGAGGGGCGCCTCGGGCCCGACGACGACCAGGTCGGCGCCCAGCTCCGTGGCCAGCGCGGTGACGGCCGCGCCGTCGAGGGCGTCGACCTGGTGCAGTTCGGCGACCTCGGCGATACCGGCGTTGCCGGGTGCGCAGTGCAGCGCGGTGACGTCGGGGTCGAGGGACAGGGAACGGCACAGGGCGTGTTCGCGGGCGCCGCCGCCGATGACAAGGACCTTCACGGGGCCAGCCTAATGGGAACGGGCGGGGCCGGTTTGTGCGGGCTTCCGAAGGGGCGGGCCGGGAGGGCTTGTGCGTTCCTCCAGTGCGGACGCCGCGCGAGCGGGCGCGGGCGCCTACTCGTTCGCGATCTCCTCCACCACCGTCGCCCCCAGCTCCCGTACGAGCAGGTCCTTGCCGGAGAGGGCCGACTCGTCGAGGTCGGGGTCGTCGTCCTCTGGGATGTCGTCCTCCGGGGAGACCGGGGGCGGCGGCTCGGGGGCCGTGGGCCGGGCGGCGGGGGCGGCCGGGGCGGACGCCGATGCCGTCGAGCCGTGCGCGGGGGACGCCGCGGACGGGCCGTCGCCCCGGGGCGACGGCTCGGCGGGTGCCGGGGCCGCCGGACGCTGCGCGGGCGCGCCGCCGGCCGGGCCGCCGTAGCCACCGCCTCCGTAACCGCCGGACGGGCCGGTGGAGGGCGGGGGTGCCGAGCCGCCGGAGGGGTCGACGACCGCGTCGACCTTCCACTGCACGTTGAACTGCTCGGCGAGGGCCTGTCGCAGCACGTCCTCGCTGCCGCTGCTCAGGAAGTTGTCGCGGGCTCCGGCGTTGACGAAGCCGATCTGGAGGGTGGTGCCGTCGAAGCCGGTCACCTGGGCGTTCTGGCTGAGCAGGATCCAGGTGAAGCGGCGGCGGTTCTTGACCGCCTCCAGGATGTTCGGCCACAGCGAGCGCGGGTCGGGCCCGCCGCTCGGCACCGGCGACGGGACCGGGGCTGCGGGCGTCGCGGCGGGGGCCGGCGCGGGCGGGGCCGGGGGCCGGCCGGCCGACGCCTGGGGCTGTCCGCCGCCCGCCGGTGCCGCCGTGGGCCAGCCGCCGGGCCGCCGCCCGCCACCCGCGGGCGCCGCGGTGGGCCAGGCGCCCGGCGCGGCGGCAGGGGCAGGCGCCGACGGCTGCCCACCGCCGGGCGCGGGAGTAGGCGCAGGCGCGGAAGGGGACGTAGGAGCGGAAGGGGGCGTAGGAGCGGCACCGGCACCCGGCGCCGAAGCCGGGGCACCCTCCCCGGCACCGGACCCCCGGACCGCCGCACGGGCCGCGGCCGGACCGCCGCCCGGCGGGACCGGCGCGGCGGGCGCCGGGCTCACGGCACTGGGGGGACCGGCATGCGCCTCGGGCCCGGGCACGTACTCCATGGCGGGCGCTCCGGCACCCGCCGAGAACTGCACCCCGCGCTCGATCCGGTCCAGCCGGGCCATCACCGACCGCTCGTCGCCGTACGCGGCGGGCAGCAGCACGCGCGCGCAGATCAGCTCCAGCTGGAGGCGGGGCGAGTGGGCGCCGCGCATCTCGGTGAGGCCCTCGTTGACGAGGTCGGCGGCACGGCTCAGCTCGGCCGCGCCGAACGAGCGCGCCTGGGCCTGCATCCGCTCGAGAACGTCGGCGGGGGCGTCGATCAGCCCCTTCTCCGCGGCGTCGGGCACAGCGGCGAGGATGACGAGGTCGCGCAGCCGCTCCAGGAGGTCGGTGACGAAACGCCGCGGGTCGTTGCCGCTCTCGATCACCCGGTCCACGACCTCGAACGCGGCCGAGCCCTCCCCCGAGGCGAACGCCTCGACGACGGAGTCGAGCAGCGAACCGTCCGTGTAGCCGAGGAGGGCGGTCGTCATGTCGTACGTCACACCCTCAGGGCCGGCGCCAGCGAGGAGCTGGTCCATGACGGACATGGAGTCACGCACGGAACCGGCGCCCGCCCGCACCACCAGCGGCAGCACGCCGTCCTCGACGGGGATGTTCTCCTTGCCGCACACCTCGGCGAGATAGTCGCGCAGGGTGCCGGGCGGCACGAGCCGGAACGGGTAGTGGTGGGTCCGCGACCGGATGGTCCCGATGACCTTCTCGGGCTCGGTGGTCGCGAAGATGAACTTCAGATGCTCCGGGGGCTCCTCGACGACCTTCAGCAAGGCGTTGAAGCCCTGCGGGGAGACCATGTGGGCCTCGTCGATGATGTAGATCTTGTACCGGCTGTGAGCGGGCCCGAAGAAGGCCTTCTCCCGCAGGTCACGGGCGTCGTCCACACCACCGTGCGACGCGGCGTCGATCTCGATGACGTCGATCGAACCCGGCCCGTTCCGCGCGAGGTCGCGGCAGGACTGGCACTCGCCGCACGGCGTCGGCGTCGGCCCCTGCTCGCAGTTCAGGCAGCGGGCCAGGATGCGCGCGCTGGTCGTCTTGCCGCATCCGCGCGGACCGCTGAACAGGTACGCGTGGTTGACCCGGTTGTTCCGCAGCGCCTGCTGCAGCGGGTCGGTGACATGCCCCTGCCCGATGACCTCGGCGAAGGACTCCGGGCGGTAACGGCGGTAGAGCGCGAGAGACGACACGCATACGAGGTTATAGGCGCCCACCGACAACCGGACCGCCCGCAGAACGCAAGCGCCCCCCACGCACCCGCCAGAGCCGACCTACCCTTGCTGCCTTCCGGCCCTGGGGGAGTTCAGTCAGATAGCGCCGCGTGAGGGGCTGCGCCACAGGTTACCCGATGGGTGGCCCCGAGAACGAGTTCGCAAGCACTCTCCGGCGTCATGTAATGTTTGCCGCGGAGGATTCGCCTAGAGGCCTAGGGCGCACGCTTGGAAAGCGTGTTGGGGGCAACCCCTCACGAGTTCGAATCTCGTATCCTCCGCCAGTGCCTCACCGGGCACGATGTCGAAGGGCCCCACCGTTCGCGGTGGGGCCCTTCGACGTTGTCCCCGGCCCCCGGCCCCCGTCCCCCTCTCTCCCCCCTCTTCCGCTCATGCCGTACGTCACAAAAGTGCCCTTCGGCGTCGTGAGCGGGCGGGAACCGGCTGACTTCTGGCGGCCGGGTGGTCGTTCTCCGTCCATCGGCCCCGCGCCGGCCGGTCGCGTGCCACGCTGCCGAGCACATCACGCCGGGACACCAATCAGGGGACGGGACCGCACATGGCCGAGGACGTTCTGCATCTGCACACCACTCTCAGCGTCGAGGCGATCAAGGAGATCTTCGGCTCGACGCTCCAGCTCTCCCGGAAGGTCGAGTTCGGCACCGTCCCGGGAGGCGACGACCCCTTCGCGCGGAACGCCGACTTCCAGGCCTACGCGTCGCTCAAGACGGCGCTCGGCGGCTGGCTGGTGCAGATCTACGTCACCGACCGGACGGACGGCCGCGAGGTCCAGCTGGTCGCGGCCGGCTCCTCCGCACTGGGCCGCGCCTGGAAGGGGCTGCGGAACGCGTACTCCCTGAGCGACAGCCGGGAGAAGGCGGCGGCCGTGCGGGAACGGCTGAGCTCCGCCGACCCCGGGCTGCGGGTGGCCTGAGCGACGGCCTCTCCGCTCAGGGCAGGACCCGGATCCGCCTCGTCTCGCTCACCTGGTCCACCTCCGTGACGCGGACCGTCGCCTTCATGGTCCAGGTGCCCGGGAGGGGGAGGGTCAGGGAGTTGGCGCTCCAGTAGCCGCCCCGGTCGACCAGTTCGGCGGAGATCGGGCCGATGTCCTGGTCGGGGAGGGTGAAGGAGAGGCGGAGTTCGGGGACCGCGGCCAGGCTCTGGTCGGGGCCGAAGACGATGGCCTGCACCGCGTTGTCGCCGGTCCGGCCGGGGTCCAGGGTGATCTGGACCGTGCCCCGGCCGCCGGAGGCGCCCGTGTCGAAGGGGATCGTGGTGACGGACGCCGGCAGCACCCCGCCCGCCGGTGCCGAGCGCGCCGCCCCGGTCTCCGCGCGGCCCGGCGGGGTGCTGGTGAGCAGGGTCGTCAGCACGAGGACGACGCCCGCGACGACGGCCTCGGCCAGGACGGACCGGCGCAGGCCCCGGCGGTGGGCGGTGGCCTCGTCGGCGGGCTCGGGCCCGTCCCCTGCGGACGGGCCAACGGGCAGCCCCGCGGACGTTCCCGCGGGTGCCGCCGCGGCGCCCGCCGGAACGAGGATCTCCCGCTCCCGTACGGATGTCCTCGCCGCCTCCGTCGCCACCAGCGCGCCCGTCCACCGTCGCGACACCGCCGCCACCGCCAGCAGGACGCACACCCCGGCCAGCTTGGCCAGCAGCAGCCGCCCGTACGTCGTCCCGGTCAGCGCCGGCCAGGAACCGAGGCCGCGCCAGGACTGGTAGACGCCGGTGACGGCCAGGACGGTCACGCAGGCGAGGGCGGTGCGGGAGAAGCGGGCGACCGTGGCGGCGTCCGGGGAGCCGCGCAGCGTGGTGAGCAGGGCCACGAGGCCGCCGAGCCAGACGGCCATGGCCAGCAGGTGCAGTACGGAGGACGTCACCGCCAGGGGCACCTGCGGGCCGGCGGCCGCGTGCTCGGCGGCGGCCCAGGTCAGGGCCAGGCCGGCGGCCAGGGCGGTGCCCGTCGCGATGGTGAGGGGGCCGTGCTCGCGGCGGCGGGACGCGCGGGCGAGGAAGAGCGCGGTGGGCACGAGCAGCGCCAGCCGGGTCAGCAGCAGCACGCCGGGGCGGCCGGTGACGGTGTCGCCGAGGGCGGCGGCGTCCAGGGCCGTCGCGGGGCCGGTCCCCGCCTCGTACGGGGCGCGCAGCACCAGCAGCGCCACGGTGGCCGCCAGCAGCGTCCACCAGCCCGCCACCAGCGGGCGGCGCAGCGCGGCGGGGTCCGGCGGGCGGCACAGGGCGACGAAGGCGGCCGTGCCGATGAGCAGGGCGGCGGCGAGGTGGGCGAGGTAGCGGGCGATCCGGTGGAGGGTGGTGGTGAGCGGGTCCTCGGTGGGCCCGGCGGCGATCGCGGCCGCGGTCGACGAGGGCTTGCCGACGGAGAAGGTGAAGGCGCCGGAGACGGGGTGGCTGTCGGCCGACACCACCCGCCAGGCCACGGTGTAGGTGCCCTCGGCGAGCTTGCCCGGCAGGGTGACGCGGGCCGTGTCGGAGCGGCCGTCCGCGTGCCCGGCGTCCTCGGTGCGCACGCGGTGGCCGCCGGGGTCGAGGACGCGGAAGGAGTCGTCGCGCAGGCCGACGGACTCGGTGAAGGTCAGGGTGACGGTGCCGGGGGCCCGCCGGAGGACGGCGCCGTCGCCGGGGTCGGTGGAGCGGAGCGCGGCGTGGGCTGACGCCGGACCGGCACCGCCGAGGAGGATGAGGACCAGCAGGGCCGCCAGCAGCACGGCTCCCCGCGCCCCCGGCCGTGTCCGGAACCGGCGGGGGCCCTTTGCCGCACATCCCGTGTATCCCGCCCCGGCCGCACCACCAGCACCGCCACGCCTCACGTCACATCTCCGTCGCCCCGGAACCCGCCGCCTCGGGGATACGTACGGGCGTGGCGGGCGTCGTGCTCACCGCGGGGTCGGATCCGTCCTCACCACGTCGGGCGTGCCGTGACCCCGCCGTCCACGACCAGGTCGTGGCCCGTGATCCAGGACGCCAGCCGCGAGGCGAGGAACACGCACGCGTCGCCGACGTCCTCCGGGCGCCCCAGCCGTCCGGTGGGCGCCGCCCGCCGCCACCGGCGTACGCCCTCCGGCCAGGCCTCCTCCAGTCCGTCCCGGTCGATGAGGCCCGGCGAGACGGAGTTGACCCTGACGCCCCACGGGCCGTATTCCAGGGCCGCCGCACGGGCGTGCATCACGACCGCGGCCTTGGAGGCGCTGTAGTGCGCGTGGCCGGGGGCGGGGGCACCGGCCTCGACGGAGGCGATGTGGGTGACCGTGCCCCCGCCGTCCTGGGCCCGCATGATCCGGGCCGCGGCCTGCGTGCAGGCGAAGACGCCGGTGAGGTTGGTGTCCACCACCGCCCGCCACTCGGCGGCCGTCATTCCGGGCAACTCGCGCACCGGCTGCACGCCCGCGTTGTTGACCAGCGCGGTGAGCCGTCCGCCGCCCCAGTCGGCGGCGTCCTCGACCAGGCGCCGGCAGGCGTCCTCGTCGGTGAGGCCGGCCCGCAGCACCACCGCCCGGCCGCCGTGGTCCCGGATCCGCCCGGCCACGTCCCGCGCCGGTCCCACCGCCGTGCGGCAGTGCACCGCGACGGCCGCGCCCTCCTCGGCGAACCGCAGCGCGATGCCCCGGCCGATGCCGCCGCCCGCGCCCGTGACCAGGGCGACCTGACCGTCGAGGAGATTCATGGCCGGCACAGTTCCACGATCCGCGCGGCCTCGGCCGGATAGCGCGCCGTGAGGAGGTCCGCGTCGCCGTGTTCGTAGTCCCCGTAGGTGAATCCGGGCGCCATCGTGCAGCCGAACAGGGTCCACCCGCCGCCCGCCGTCACCCTGCCGCCCATCCAGGTCCCGGCGGGGACGGTGAACTGCACGTGCTGCCCGCCCAGGACGTCCGGGCCGAGGACCGCCGTGCGTGTGCCGCCGTCCGGACCGAGGAGCAGCAGCTCCAGCGGGTCGCCGAGGTAGAAGTGCCAGACCTCGTCGGCGGGCAGGCGGTGCAGGGCGGAGAAGTCGCCCGGGCGGGCGGTCAGCAGGGCGACGATGGCCGAGCCCGAGGGGCGGCCGTCCGGGCCCTGGGGTCCGGCCCAGGTCCGCCGGAACAGGCCGCCCTCCTTCGGGATCGGCTCCAGCCCGTAGTGCGCGACGAGGTCCTCTGGGGTCACCGGGGTCACTCCGGGAAGGCTACCTCCCGGCGCAGGAAGGCGAGTTGCGCCTTCTTCTCGGGCAGGTGCACCTCCGGGAGGTCGATCTCCGGCAGCAGGACCTCGGGTCCGGCGGTGAAGCCCTGCCGGAGGAAGCGGCCGACGGCCTTGACGTTGCGCACGTCCGGGTCGACCACGATCCGGCGGCGGTCCAGCCCCAGCAGGACGTAGGCCACGAGGGCCCCGGTCAGTGCGGCGGTCCAGCCGTGCCGCGGGCCGGCCGTCCCGCTGGGGGCGAGCAGCAGGTGGACGCCGATGTCGCCGGGTTCGACGTCGTAGCACTCGCTCACCCGGTCGGCCCCGGGTTCGTAGGTCTGGAACAGCGCGACGGGCTCGCCGTCCTTGACCACCAGGAAGGCGTGGTGGGTGTCGAGACCGGCCATGTGGGCGTAGACATCGGCGACCTGACCGGGCGTGAGGCCGTTCATGCCCCAGAAGGCGGCCCGCTCCTCGCTGACCCAGCCGTGGATCACCCCGGCGTCGGCGTCAGGGTCGACGGGCAGGACGCGGACGGTGCCGAAGCCGTCGATCACCTGCTCGTGGACGGGGGTACGGGAGAGGTACGGGTCAGACATCGGTCTCCTTCACGAGCCGGTCGAAGTCGGTGACCACCGGAGCGAGTTCCCCCGCGAGCCACAGGGGCTGCTGGTCGTGGTGGTGGGGCGATCCGGGCCGGCCCGAGGCGCCGTGGGGGACCACCCAGCGGCTGTCCTGACGGTCGGCCAGGTCCCAGACGTACCGGGCGGCGGGGCCGCGGGCGGCGCGGTCGGTGAGGCCGGGGACGGCGGAGGTGCACAGCACGCAGTCGTGGTCGCCGGAGAGGCCGGGCTCCTCGCGGGCGGCGTCCGGCAGGGCCCGCCAGGGGGCGAGGCGGTGGACGTCGCCCCAGGTGCCCGAGGGCTGCTGCGCGGCCACCTCCTCCAGGGCGGCGCGGGCGGTGGCGGCGCGGTCGATGCCGTACAGGTCCTCGGCGCGCAGCAGGTGTTCGAGGGCGTAGGCGACGCGCGGCACGAGCGCGAGCCAGGGCAGGAGCACCTCGGGGTACGCGGGCGGGACGGCGGCCACGGCGAGGGCCGGGTGGGCCGCCAGGTGCCGTACGAGCGCGCCGCGCACGGCCGCGTAGGCCGCGGCGTCGCTGCTGCCGGCGTCCATGCGGCGGTCCCAGGCGAGGAGACGCTCGCGCAGGGCGGCGGCCTCGGGCGTGAGGGCGTCCAGGGTGGCCAGCAGGTCGAGGAGCGGGGCGGAGGAGGCGAGGTGGGTGTCGGTGTGGATGGCGGGCATGCCGTCGGCCGACCAGCGGTCCCTGGCGGCGAGCAGGGCGGCGATGCGCTCGGCGCGGTGCGGCGGGGCGAACTCGACGCCGAGGGGGGCGGCCGGGCCGCGCTGGTTGGCCATCACGGCGACGCCGTCGGTGAGCCCGGCACGGGGCGTCTCGTGCCAGCCCCGCCATGCGTGGCCGGGCTCCCAGGCGGGCACCGGGCCCAGGCCGTTGGCGGCGGCCCGCACCGGCACCCGGCCCGCGACCCGGTGCAGCAGCCCGCCCTCGGTGTCGGCGGCCTGCACGACGTTGACCGGTTCGACCCACGCGTCCAGGGCCCGGTCCACGTCGGTGGTCCGGCGGGCCCGCAGCAGCGGCAGCAGGGCGGAGAAGCCCAGCTCGGCGGTGACGCGGGGCGGGTGGCGCAGGGCCAGGGCGACCTGGGTGCCGTCGTCCAGGCCCTCGGGTCCGCCGGCGATCACCGGGCCGCGGTCGGTCTCGATGACCTCGACCTCGACGGTCTCCTCGCCCGCGACCTCGATCAGCTCGGTGTGCCGGGCGGCCCGGTGCCAGGCGCCGTCCGGGCCGAGCGCCTCGACGCCGGCGCCGGTGCGGCGCAGCCGCTCGCGGTACAGGTCCTGGTAGTCGGCCATGGCGTTGGTGATGGCCCAGGCGACCGTGCCGGTGTGACCGAAGTGGGCGATGCCTGGGACGCCGGGCACGGCGAGGCCGACGACGTCGAACTCCGGGCAGGACAGGTGGATCTGCTGGTAGACGCCGGGGTCCTCGATGTAGCGGTGCGGGTCGCCGGCGATGACCGCGTGTCCGGTGACGGTCCGTTCGCCGCTCACCAGCCAGCCGTTGCTGCCCGCGGTGCCGGGCCCGTCGGCGGCGAACAGGGCGACGGCGTCCGGGCCGAGGTGTCCGGCGATGTGCTCGCGCCAGAGCTTGGCGGGGAAGCCGGCGAAGAGGATGTGGGTGGCGAGCCAGACGGCGAGCGGGGTCCAGGGCTCCCAGCGGCCGGGGGCGAGGCCGGCCGCCGCGAACTCGGGGGCGGGCTCGTCCCGCGCGAGCGACTCGTTCACGCCGTCGACGTACGCCCGCACCCACGCGGCCGTCTCCGGGTCCCGATCCTCCAGGGCCGCGAAGCAGCGGCGGGCGGTGTCGGCCAGCCGGGCCCGGCGCACGAAGCGGTCCCAGGGCAGCGCCTCGGCCCCGAGGAAGGCTGCCGAGGTGCCCTGGGCGCGGTGCCGCTCCACCTCGAGCTGCCAGGCCCGGTCGTGTGCGGTCACGCGGCCCTGGGCGCGGGCGAGCTCGCCCGCGCTGTCCGCGCGCAGATGCGGGATCCCCCAGGCATCGCGGTAGGTCTCGGCGCTCACCCCTGTGCCTCTACTTTCCTTTAGGTTAGGCTCACCTAAGTCAGACGTCGTGGCGGAATCGTACGTGAAAGGTGAGCGACCCATGGGGCAGGGGCGGGGTTGGGAGGGCGCGGTCCTCAAGCTGATGCGCGCCAAGGACTTCGAGTTCACCGTGACGGACGCCGAGGACGTCACCCCGCACTTCCGGCGGCTGCGCCTGTCCGACGGCGGCCTGCTGGCGGCGACCGGCGTCCACCCCACGATGTGGGTGCGCCTCTGGTTCGACAACGCGGGCAAACCGCACCAGCGGGCGTACACGCTGGTCGACCCGGACCCGGCGACCGGCACCTTCGGCATGGAGTTCGCCCTGCACGAGGGGTGCGCCAGCGACTGGGCGCGGGCCGCGAAGCCCGGCGACACCATCGAGGCGACGGTCCAGGGCACCGGCTTCCAGGACCCCGACCCGGCGCCCACGCGCCTCTTCGCCGTCGCCGACCCGGCCTCCCTGCCGGCCCTGAACTCGCTCCTGGACGCGCTGGACACGGTCCCGGCGACCATCTGGTTCGAGGGCGAGACCGAGGGCCTGCCACTGCGCACCGACCCGTCGCGGCACGAGATCCGCACGGTCCCGCGCCGCGACGAGGGCGCCCACCTGGTCGCCGAGGTGAAGGACGCGCTGCCCGGACTGCTCCGCGAGACCTCCGAGCCGTATGTCTGGATCGCCTGCGACACGGCGACGACCCGGGCCCTGGCCGGCCACGTCCGCAAGGACCTGGGCGTGCCCAGGCAGCGGGTGAACGCGCTGGGGTACTGGCGCGCGACCTGAGCCCGCACAGGCGATCATCGGGGCATGGACGTCACTCTTCACCTCGCCCAGGACCCCGAGGCCGACGAACTCCTCGGCCGCAGCCCGCTCGCCGCGCTGGTCGGCATGCTGCTGGACCAGCAAGTCCCCATGGAGTGGGCGTTCAAGGGCCCGTCGACCATCGCCCGCCGCATGAACGCCGAGGACCTGGACGCCCACGACATCGCCGCGTACGACCCCGAGGCGTTCGCGGCCCTGCTCTCCGAGAAGCCCGCCGTGCACCGCTACCCCGGCTCCATGGCGGGCCGCATCCAGCAGCTGTGCCGGTACCTCGTCGAGACCTACGACGGTGACGCCGAGGCGGTCTGGCGGGGCGTCGGCACCGGCAAGGAGCTGCTGAAGCGGCTCCAGGAGCTGCCCGGCTTCGGCAAGCAGAAGGCCCAGATCTTCCTGGCCCTGCTGGGCAAGCAGCTCGGCGTCCGTCCCGAGGGCTGGCGGGAGGCGGCGGGGGCCTACGGGGAGCCCAAGTCGTTCCGCTCGGTCGCCGACATCACCGGCCCCGAGTCGCTGACCAAGGTGCGTGCGCACAAGCAGGAGATGAAGGCGGCGGCGAAGGCCGCGAAGGCCGCCGGCGAGTGACGGACGGGTCCGTCGGGCGGCGCCCGTCCGCCCGCCGGGTCAGTCCGGTGGACCGCTCCGGGTGGCGGGACCGCCGCGGCCGATTTCAGCATGGACCATGACCGAGCCACCGAACGGCTCCCCCGGGGGCCCGTCGTACGACGACCGGGGGGTCCACGCCCGGCACGGGACGCACACCCGCCCGCCCGGCGGGTACGAGCCCGAGCCGCCCTTCGAAGGGCCCCTGCACACCCTGTCCCGCACCGCCTGGCAGGCGGTCCTGCTCACCGGGATCGCCTCGCTGGTGCTCGGCGTGCTCGTCCTGGTCTGGCCGGGCGCCTCCCTGCGGGTCGCCGGGGTGCTGTTCGGCCTCTACCTCGTCGTCAGCGGCGTCCTGCAACTCGCGTCCGCCTTCGGCACCCACAGCAGGACCTCGCTGCGCGTCCTCGCCTTCATCAGCGGCGCCGTGTCGATCCTGCTGGGCCTGTTCTGCTTCCGCGGCCTGCTCCAGTCGGTGCTGCTGCTCGCGCTGTGGATCGGCGTCGGCTGGCTGTTCCGCGGCATCACCCAGACCGTGGCCGCCGCCCACGACCCGGCGATGCCCGCGCGCGGCTGGCACCTCTTCCTCGGCATCGTCACGGTGTTCGCCGGCATCGTCCTGATCGTCTCGCCGGTCGAGTCGGTCGCCGTCCTCACCCTGCTGGGCGGCTGGTGGCTCGTGGTCGTCGGCGTGGTCGAGATCGTCACGGCCTTCGGCATCCGCGGCCGGGCCCGCCAGATCCCGCACACCGTGTGAACGGCACACCCCACCGTCCGGCGCGCCCCGCAGGGCGTACGCCGGACGGGGACACGACCCGCACGCCCCCGCGCCGCCCGCCCCGGCCACGCGCCGTGCCGGCCACCGGGACACGCCGGGTGTGCCCGCACCGCCCGTCGGCGCCCCCAGCCGCACCGGTCGCCACGGCACGGCCATCCGGTACACGCCCCGCACACCCGCGCCGCACCCCACCGCACCGCACTCCACCGCACCGCACTCCACCGCACCGAGCCACGCCGGACACCGCGTCACCGCCGGTCCGGACACGCCCCACCCGCCCCCACCGCACGCCGGTGCCATGGGCCACCGCACCGCGAGCCCGGCCATGAGCTGCGTGCCCATGCCGCCCCCCACCTCCCCGAGCCCGCGACGCACCCCACGCCCCGTCGGCGCCGCCCACGCCGGGCGCACCGTCAGCGCCGCCGGCCCGGTCCGTGCCGCTCGCACCGTCCGCGCCGGGCGCACCGACCGCCCCGTCAACGCCGCCCGCGCGGGGCACCGCGACGCCTGGGTGCGGGCCCTCGTCCTGCTGCTGGCCCTGCTCGTGCCCTGCGCACACGCACGGGCCCTGGCGGGGCCGCCGCCCCCGGTGCCGGCCGTCGAGAGCGGCGGAGCCGGCGGCGCGGGCGGCACGGCCGCCGAGTACGACCACCTCGACACCGCCCCGAGGGCACCCGACCGGCTCGCCCGGCGCCTGCCGACGCCCCGGAGGACCCCCCTGCCCCGGACCGCCGGGCCCGCCCGCGCCGACGGCCGCCCGGTACCCCCCGCTCCGCCGCACTCCCCGCGCGGCACGCGCTCCGTGGTCCTGCGCTGCTGACCGGACCGCCGCACCGGTCCCCCGGCCCGCCCACGGAACGCACCCTCAGGAGCACAGCCATGCCCCACGACCCCTACGCCGTCCTGCGCGCCCTCCTGCGCGCCGAAGCCGCCCGCCGCACGCCCACGGGACCCGAGCCCGGACCGCGGACCCCGCGCCAACAGCGGCCGCCCGCGCGGGAAGAGAGGCGTGACTGACCGGCGAGTCCGCGGTCACCGCGCCCGGGTGGGACGCCCCCACGGCCGTCCCACCCGGGCCGCCTTCCCGATTGCCCTCGTTTACGGCATCTTTCCGGCGCCGCACTGCCCCGCCATGGCTGCGCCCGCGACGCCCGGGCCGGTAGGCTTTCCGTGTGATCTTCAAGCGCATCGGAAACGGCCGGCCGTACCCCGACCACGGCCGGGAAAGCACCCGGCAGTGGGCGGACGTCGCGCCGCGCCCGGTCCGCCTCGATCAGCTCGTGACGACCAAGGGCCAACTGGACCTGGAAACCCTCCTCGCCGAGGACTCCACGTTCTACGGCGACCTCTTCGCGCACGTCGTGAAGTGGCAGGGCGACCTCTATCTGGAAGACGGCCTCCACCGCGCGGTCCGCGCCGCGCTGCAACAGCGTCAGGTGCTGCACGCGCGCGTCCTCGAACTCGACTGACCGGGCCCCGGCGAGCTCCGCCCCGGCCCCGCGACGCCGCGGCTTGACCCTTTCGGGTTGCATTGCACCGAACCGCGGAACACCGACTGATCATCTAATAGGCATCACCGCCCAAGCGCACTACGCTGCGCCCATGAGCATGCTGACTCCCCCTGGCATGGGCGGCCAGTACAAGATCACGGGGGACAAGTACCCGCGGATGCGCCCGGCCCGGCGACGCGGCAGGCTCGCGTTCGCCGGCGTCGCCTGCGCCACCGTCCTCGGCCTCCTCGGCTGGGGCACCCTGCAGCTCATCGACGTCTTCACCGGCGGCGACGAGGCCTCGGCGGCCGGTGCCGCCGCCTGCCGGACCGCCCCGGCCCGCGCCAGCGCCTCGCCGGCCGCCGTGGCCGTGCCGAAGCCGGCGCAGATCACCGTCAACGTCCTGAACGCCACGACCCGCAAGGGCCTGGCCCAGCAGACCGCCGACGAGCTGAAGAAGCGCGGCTTCCGCATCGGCGACGTGAGCAACGCGCCCGCGGAGTTCGACAAGAAGGTCGCCGGCTCGGGTGTGCTGCTCGGGCCCGCCGCGGCCCTGAAGGGCTCGCTGCCCGTGCTCGGCACCCAGCTCCCGGCCGCCGAGCGCCGCACCGACGCGGCCCGCAAGGGCGCCACCGTGGACCTGATCATCGGCGACGGCTTCAAGGGGCTCGCGGCGCGAGCGGACGCCGACGCGGCGCTGACCCGGATGGCCGCACCGCAGCCGGCGTCCGCCGCGGAGAAGAAGGACTGCTGAGCAGCAGTACGGTGACGTCGGGCCGCTACTCGGCCGCTCCGTACATCCGGTCGCCCGCGTCGCCGAGGCCCGGCACGATGTAACCCTGGTCGTTGAGGCGTTCGTCGACCGAGGCCGTCACGACCGTCACCGGGGTGCCGGCCAGCTCGCGCTCCATCACCTCGACGCCCTCGGGCGCCGCCAGCAGCACCACGGCCGTCACGTCGTCGGCGCCGCGCTTGATCAGCTCCTGGATGGCCGCTACCAGCGTGCCGCCGGTGGCCAGCATCGGGTCCAGGACGTACACCTGGCGTCCCGAGAGGTCGTCCGGCATGCGGGTGGCGTAGGTGGAGGCCTGCAGCGTCTCCTCGTTACGCACCATGCCGAGGAAGCCCACCTCGGCGGTCGGCAGCAGCCGGACCATGCCGTCGAGCATGCCGAGGCCGGCCCGCAGGATCGGCACCACCAGCGGGCGCGGGTGGGAGAGCTTGACGCCGGTGGTCTGTGTCACCGGCGTCTGGATGTCGACCTGTTCGGTGCGCACGTCGCGCGTGGCCTCGTAGGCGAGCAGGGTGACCAGCTCGTCGGCGAGGCGGCGGAAGGTCGCGGAGTCCGTGCGCCGGTCGCGCAGGGTGGTGAGCTTGTGGGCGACCAGGGGGTGGTCGACGACGTGGAGACGCATGTCCCCCACAGTAACCGGGCCCCGTCCCACCGGCTTCCCCCACCGGCTTCCCCGGCCTCCCCGCGGGCGGGCAAGCGTCCGTGGCGGGTCCTTCACCCGCCCGCAGGCGTCGAACCGTCCGTCCGGGGGAAGGTGGGAGGGACGGACGCTGGGTGGTGAGACTGTGCCTGACCGGGACACACGCGACACGTCGTCCCCGAGCGAGGAGCCGGGGACGCCTCGAAGGACGGGGACGCAGCACAGGCCGGGGCCGGACGCGGAGTCCGAGCGCCGACGGCGCCGGGCCCAGTTCCTGCGCGACCTCGCGGAGGCCCGGGAGCTGCGGGACCGCGTCCAGCCGCGCCGCGCCAAGACCGCCCGGCTGCGCCACGCGATGCGCATGCGCACCTTCCGCTGGTAGCGCGGGGTCCCTTTCCAGAGCCCGTCGGGGGAAGATCGCGCGCCGCGCCGACGGCACGGGAACGGGGGTGCACGGCCCCGGGGCAAAGCCGCGTACGATCCGCGAGTGGCGGCACGTACTGCGCCGCCGGGTCCGGCACGGACACGTACGCACGGACCCGCGATCAAAACAGCGGGACACAGGGCGCCGAAGACGTCCCCCGAAAGCCTTGTTTCTGCCACGATTCCGAGTGGGTGGGGCTCGGAGGACCGCTTGCCCCGCCCACAACCTCCGCCGGGGGGACCCCCAACCGGCACGCCTACGACCAGTGGGAGAGTCACGGTGTACTTCACCGCACTGCTCGCGCGCACCGAAGACGGGTGGGAAGCGAGCGACACGGAGCTCGACGATGTGGAGACCCTGTCGGATCTGACCGACCTGGCCCGGGAAGCCTCTCCCGACGAGGACACGGTGCTCGTGCTGATCGAGCAGGAGGACGCGTGGTTCGGCGTCGTCCGCGTGGACGGCGAGGAGGATCCGCGCATCTACGTCTCGGACGCCGCCGCGGCCGCCCGCAGCAGCTACGGCGAGATCCTCCTCACCGACGAGCTGCTCGGCCGGGAGCCCGGTGACGACGTCGCCGACCTCGACGCCCTCGACCTCGACGGCACCGAGGACGGCGAACCCGAGGACGAGGCCGACGGCGACGACGCGGACGCCGGCGAGTCCTCCGTGCCGCACGGCCCGGTCGGTGACGCCCAGGTCCTCGACGACCTCGGCGTCAGCGAGAAGGAGCTGCGGTCGCTGTCCGGGGACGCGGTCGGCGAGATCGCCGAGGCACTCGGCGTCTCCGAGGTGCTGGAGGCGGTCCGCTGACCGCACCGATCGACGAGGGTCCGGGTCCGGTGCCGCCGGCCCCGGACCGGGACCCCGCCGCGTACGGCCCGGCCGCGGCGGACCCGGTGCGCGACCCGTGGCGGCCCGCGATGCGGCTCGCCCTCGCCGAGGCCGGGCTGGCCGCCCGGGGCGGGGACGTTCCCGTCGGCGCCGTCGTGCTGGCCCCGGACGGCACCACCGTGCTGGCGGCCGGGCACAACGAACGCGAGGCCACCGGCGACCCGACGGCCCACGCGGAAGTGCTGGCGGTCCGGCGGGCCGCCGCGCGGCTCGGCGACCGGTGGCGGCTGACCGGCTGCACACTCGTCGTCACCCTGGAGCCGTGCACGATGTGCGCGGGCGCACTGGTGCAGTCCCGCGTGGACCGCGTGGTCTACGGCGCCCGCGACGACAAGGCGGGCGCGGCCGGCTCCCTGTGGGACGTGCTGCGCGACCGGCGGCTCAACCACCGGCCCGAGGTGATCGAGGGCGTGCTCGCCGAGGAGTGCGCCCTGCTGCTCACCGACTTCTTCCGCGAACGCTGACCCCCTCGGCGGGGCCGCGGGATATGGATTTCGAACCACGCCGCACTGTGCTGTAAGGTCTCTCTCGGTAGCGTGTCCGAGCGGCCGAAGGAGCTCGCCTCGAAAGCGAGTGTGGCGCAAGTCACCGAGGGTTCAAATCCCTCCGCTACCGCCACAGAAGGGCCCAGTCCGAGGACTGGGCCCTTCGCCTTTCCCGGGCGACGCCGGGGCCCACCGCCGAAACGGGGCATTGATCGCACACGGGAGCGGACAGTTACACTCACCGCCGGTAGCGCAGAGTCCGAGGAAGTCCCAGGGGGAGGCCGCGGTGGCGGTGAACGCGAAGAAGATCGCCGTCTACGTGCTCGTGGTCTTCGTGCTGTACGTGATCATCACGGACCCGGCCAAGGCCGCCGACTATGTCCAGATCGGGTTCCAGGGCATCTCCGACGCCGCGGGAGCCGTCGGGGACTTCATGACCTGGGCCGCCAACGGAGGAAAGTGATGATCCGTCACCTGGTGCTGTTCAAGCTGAACGAGGGCGTCGAGCGCGACGACCCGCGCGTCGTGAAGGGCGTCGAGGCCTTCCGGGCCCTCGGCGGCCGGATCGAGGAGCTCCGCTTCTGGGAGTGCGCCTGGAACATCAGCGACCGCCCGATCGCCTACGACTTCGCCATCAACTCCGCCGTGGACGACGCCGACGCCCTGAAGCGCTACCTCGAGCACCCGGCGCACCAGGCGGGCGTCGCGCTGTGGCGGGAGTTCGCCACCTGGGTGATCGCCGACTACGAGTTCTGAGGCACCGCGCACCGACCAGCCCCCCGCCGGAAACGTCGGGGGGCTGGTCCGTGTCCGGGGACGACCGCACCCCGCCCGCCCCGAATGTCCCCAACACGGCGTTATGGGGTGCTTGCACACCGTGCGCATGTCTTGTGATGCTATGACCGCTTTTGACGGAGAGTTGACGGATGAGTTGACGGACACGAGGTGGAGTTGACCGTGCCGGCCAGTACTGCGCCTCAGGCACCGCCCGCGCCCCCCGCACAGGCCCAGGAGGCGCCCGCGCGGCCCGCAGCGCAGCAGCGCAGCCGGGGCGCCGACACCCGGGCCCTGACCCAGGTGCTCTTCGGGGAGCTCAAAGGACTGGAGCCGGGCACGCCGGAGCACGACCGCGTGCGCGCGGCGCTCATCGAGGCCAACCTCCCGCTGGTCCGCTACGCCGCCGGGCGCTTCCGCTCGCGCAACGAGCCGATGGAGGACGTCGTCCAGGTCGGCACCATCGGGCTCATCAACGCCATCGACCGCTTCGACCCGGACCGCGGCGTACAGTTCCCGACCTTCGCCATGCCCACCGTGGTCGGCGAGATCAAGCGCTACTTCCGCGACAACGTGCGCACCGTGCACGTGCCGCGCCGCCTGCACGAGCTGTGGGTGCAGGTCAACAGCGCGACCGAGGACCTGACGACCGCCTTCGGGCGCTCCCCGACCACGGCCGAGATCGCGGAGCGGCTGCGCATCGGCGAGGACGAGGTGCTCTCCTGCATCGAGGCCGGCCGGTCGTACCACGCCACCTCGCTGGAGGCCGCGCAGGAGGGCGACGGGCTGCCGGGGCTGCTCGACCGGCTGGGCTACGAGGACCCCGCGCTGGACGGCGTCGAGCACCGCGACCTCGTCCGTCATCTGCTCGTCCAGCTCCCGGAGCGGGAGCAGCGCATCCTGCTGCTGCGCTACTACAGCAATCTCACCCAGTCGCAGATCAGCGCGGAGCTCGGCGTCTCGCAGATGCACGTGTCGCGGCTACTGGCGCGTAGTTTCCAGCGATTGAGGTCCGCCAACCGGATCGACGCATAATCTGGATACGCAACCCGGCGCACAACCGAAAGCACGACCGAGCGGTCACCGGGACGAGCGAATCGCTCACCAGGGTCTTTGGCGGCGGTTTTCGTCCGACAGACCGTCATACCCCCTGTTTCCAGGGGGTTTTCACGTCTCGCATGTCGACATGTCACTACAGCGCGTTGCCGACATGTGACATTCTGCCGGAGACGCGTTTGCCGGGGCTCCGGCGCCGGTAATTCAGGTGAAGGCTGCGTTCCCGCCGTGGGAGCGTCCGCCGCGACCGTCCCGCGACCCAAAGGGGGTGGCATGTCCGCAGACCAGGGCAGCTCGAAGGTGCTCGCGCTCGCGGAGAGCGAGACCGCGCCCGACGCGCTCCAGGCGCTCGGCGCCATCGATGACGTCCCGACCCTCGACGCCGTGCCGGCCCAGGCCCTCCCGGCAGCCGAAGCCCCCGCCCTGGCGGCCTCGACGAACATCGACACCCGCACCCTGTCCCGCTCCCTGTTCCTGCGGCTCGCCGCCCTCGACGAGGACAGCCCGGAGCGCGCGTACGTCCGGGACACCCTGATCGAGCTCAACCTCCCGCTGGTGCGCTACGCCGCCGCCCGCTTCCGCTCCCGCAACGAGCCGATGGAGGACATCGTCCAGGTCGGCACCATCGGCCTGATCAAGGCGATCGACCGCTTCGACTGCGAGCGGGGCGTGGAGTTCCCGACCTTCGCGATGCCGACGGTCGTGGGCGAGATCAAGCGGTTCTTCCGGGACACCTCGTGGTCCGTGCGCGTCCCGCGCCGGCTCCAGGAGCTGCGCCTGGCGCTGACCAAGGCCAGCGACGAGCTCTCCCAGAAGCTGGACCGCTCTCCGACCGTGGGCGAACTGGCCGCCGTGCTGGGCGTGTCCGAGGAGGACGTCGTCGACGGCCTCGCGGTGGGCAACGCGTACACCGCCTCCTCGCTGGACTCCCCGGCCCCGGAGGACGACGGCGGCGAGGGCTCGCTGGCGGACCGGCTCGGCTACGAGGACACGGCGCTGGAGGGCGTGGAGTACCGCGAGTCCCTGAAGCCGCTGCTGGCCAAGCTGCCGCCGCGGGAGCGGCGGATCATCATGCTGCGCTTCTTCGCCAACATGACCCAGTCGCAGATCGGCGAGGAGGTCGGCATCTCGCAGATGCACGTCTCGCGGCTGCTCACCCGCACCCTGTCGCAGCTGCGCGAGGGCCTGATCTCGGACTGAGACCGCCGCGCCGCCGCCCGCGGCGCCCCGTGACGGCACGACGACCGCCGCGGCACCCTCCAGGGGGCCGCGGCGGTCGTGTCGTAAGGGGGTCCGCCCGCTACTTCAGCGCCAGCCAGGCAACGGCCGCGACGACCACCACGGCGGCCAGGACGCCGACGATCAGGCCGATGCGGGGGCCCGAGGAGGCGACGGGGTCCGCCTGCCGGGCCTGGGGGGCGCCCTCGTCGACGAACGCGCGGAACATCTGGGTGCTGCCTGCGGGGTCGTAGTTGCCCTGGGGGCCCTGGTTGTTAGCCATGGGCCGAGACACTAGCGAATACGCGGTTCCGGCCCAAGTGGGGGGCTCCGACAAGCCGTTGTCCCAGGTCACCGCCGCCCACCTGGGCGTTTACTATCGCAATACTTGCCTTTGCCAACTTTTTATGACCCTGGGCCCCTTTTTATTTGCCTGTAGCAACCAACCGCTCCTATGGTTGCCCTAAGCAACGAATGCGGGAGGTGCGCATGGCCGAGAGGGCGCAGTACGAGGAGCTGATCCGCCAGTTCAGCGCCTTCGGCGCCGTGAAACGGGAACTGGGCCGGATCCTCCCGGCCGACTGCCCCGGCGGATCGGCCGCCGTACTGACGCTGCTGGGCCGCCATGGCGACATGCGCATGAGCAAGCTCGCGGAGCTGCTCGCGGTGGACATGTCGGTGACCAGCCGCCATGTCGCCCACATCGCCGAGCGGGGCTGGATCGAACGCTCCCCGGACCCGGCGGACAAGCGCTCGCGCATCCTGCGCCTGACGCCCGAGGGCCAGGCCCAGCTGGACGACCTGTCCGAACGGACGACCCAGCTGCTGGCCCACCGCCTGAGCGACTGGTCCGACGAGGAGGTCGGCCAGCTCACCCGGCTCATGACCAGGCTCCGGGCGAGCTTCGACGACTGCCGGTCCCCCGTGGGCCGGCCCGCCGTACCACCCGCGGTCGAACAGACCACCCGTACACCCGCAGTCACCACGTAAGCAAAGGAAGTCCATGGCAACGACCACACCAGCCGGTGTGCGGGCTCATGCCAAGCACGGGGGAGGCTCCGCCGGAGACGCTCCGATGTCGCACCGGCAGATCATGGAGGCGCTGTCCGGGCTGCTGCTCGGCATGTTCTGCGCCATCCTGTCCTCGACCATCGTCACCAACGCCCTGCCCGAGATCGTGGGCGACCTCGGTGGCGGCCAGAGCGCCTACACCTGGGTCGTCACCGCCTCGCTGCTGACGATGACCGCCTCCACCCCGCTGTGGGGCAAGCTCGCCGACCTGGTCAGCAAGAAGGCCCTGGTCCAGATAGCCCTCTGCGTCTACGTCCTCGGCTCCGTCGTGGCCGGCCTGTCGCAGAACTCGGGCATGCTGATCACCGCCCGTGCCATCCAGGGTCTGGGCGCCGGCGGTCTGTCCGCCCTGGCCCAGATCATCATGGCCGCGATGATCTCCCCGCGTGAGCGCGGCCGGTACTCCGGCTACCTCGGCGCGACCTTCGCCGTCGCCACCGTCGGCGGCCCGCTGCTCGGCGGCGTCATCACCGACACCAGCTGGCTCGGCTGGCGCTGGTGCCTGTACGTCGGCGTGCCCTTCGCGATCATCGCGCTGATCGTGCTGCAGAAGACGCTGCACCTGCCGGTGACCAAGCGGAAGGTCAAGGTCGACTGGGCCGGCGCCTTCTTCGTCACGGCGGCCGTCTGCCTGCTGCTCGTCTGGGTCACCTTCGCCGACGACAAGTACGCCTGGATGTCCTGGCAGACCGGCGTGATGGTCGGCGGCGCCGTCGTCCTGACGCTGATCTTCCTCTTCGTCGAGTCCAGGGCCAGCGAGCCGATCATCCCGCTGCGCCTGTTCAAGAACCGCACCATCACCCTGGCGTCGATCGCCTCGCTGTTCGTCGGTATCGCGATGTTCGCGGGCACCGTCTACTTCAGCCAGTACTTCCAGCTGGCCCGGGACAAGTCGCCCACCATGTCGGGCGTCATGACCATCCCGATGATCGGCGGTCTGTTCGTCTCCTCCACGGTCTCCGGTCAGGTCATCACCAAGACCGGCAAGTGGAAGGGCTGGCTGCTGGCCGGCGGTGTGCTGCTGACGGCGGGCCTCGGCCTGCTGAGCAGCATGCGCTACGACACCCCGTACTGGCACATCGGCATCTTCATGGCGCTGATGGGTCTCGGCGTCGGCATGATGATGCAGAACCTCGTGCTGTGCACGCAGAACCAGGTGGCCCCGAGCGACCTGGGTGCCGCGTCCTCCACGGTGACCTTCTTCCGGTCCCTCGGCGGTGCGGTCGGCGTCTCGGTGCTCGGCTCGATCATGTCGACCCGGATCAGCCACTACGCCAAGGACAGCATCGGGCAGCTCAAGCCCGAGGAGCAGCTGGCGGCCGGCAAGGCCAT
Source organism: Streptomyces sp. NPDC032940 (assembly GCF_040636935.1). Classification (NCBI taxonomy): domain Bacteria; kingdom Bacillati; phylum Actinomycetota; class Actinomycetes; order Kitasatosporales; family Streptomycetaceae; genus Streptomyces; species Streptomyces sp. NPDC032940. The sequence goes on from NZ_JBEZVJ010000021.1 coordinate 83,220, forward strand.
GGGCTCCGGCCAGATCCCCGACATGGACCTGCTGCCCGCGCCCATCCGCACCTGGCTGGAGAGCGCCTACGGGCACGGCATCGCGGACATCTTCCTGTACGTCGCGCCGATCGCCGCCCTGGCCTTCATCGTGACGCTGTTCATCAAGGAGGTGCCGCTGCGCACCACCGGCGCCCTGGCCCAGGCCGCGGAGTCCGCCGCCGAGACGGCCTCCCCGGCCGCCCCGGTCCCGGCCGAGGCCGCCCGGGTCGCCGAGCCGGTTCCGGCCGGTGCGGTCGCCGCCGTGCAGGACTCCGGTGCCGCCGCCCAGCCCGCGGCAACGCAGCGGCTCGCCGCGGTCGCCACGGCCGCGAGCCCCGAGGCCCCCGTCTCCGGCGGCATCCCGGTCCGCGGCTTCGTCCGCGGCGCCGAGTCCGCGCCGGTCGCGCAGGCCGCCGTCACCCTGATCTCGCTGTCGGGCCGGCAGCTGGGACGGTCGGTCGCCCAGGCCGACGGCTCCTACGCCGTCGACGCGCCGAGCGCGGGGTCGTACGTCCTGATCGCCTCCGCCGACGGCTTCCAGCCGCAGGCGTCGACGATCGTCGTCAACGGTGAACCGGTCGCCTACGACATCCTGCTCAGCGGCACCAGCGGGCTCACCGGCCTGGTGCGGGCCGTGGAGAGCGGGCAGCCGGTCAAGGACGCGATGGTGATCGTGACCGACGTGCGCGGTGACCTGCTGGCCACCGCCGCCACCGGGGAGGCGGGCGAGTTCACCTTCGCCGAGCTGGTGCCGGGCACGGTGACCGTCGCGGTGAACGCCGCCGGGTACCGGCCGCGCGCGCTGCCCGTCGAGGTGGGCGGCACCGGTGTCACCCGCGTCGAGGTCGACCTCCAGGCCGGCGCCGAGGTCCAGGGCGTGGTGCGGGCGCCGCACGGCCCGCTGGCCGACGCCCGCGTCACCCTGGTCGACGCGGCCGGCAACGTGGTCGGCACGGCCACCACCGGCTCGGACGGGGCGTACGCCTTCACCGACCTGGACGCCGGTGAGTACACCGTCATCGCGACCGGCTACCCGCCGGTGGCGACGGCCCTCACGGTCGCCGGCCAGGGCGTCGACGGCCACGACATCGAGCTCGCCCACCCCGGCGAGTAGCAGGACCCCGGCCCGTGGTGGCGTGCGCGCTCCGAGCGGAGGTGCGCCCGCCCCCACGGGCCGGTCTCTTCACGACCACTTTCTGAGCCTTTGCAGGGAGAAAACGGGATGGGACTGACCGCGAGGATCCGTACGCGGGACGGATGGGCCGTGTCGCACGCGGTCGTCACGGTGACCGACATGACCGGTACGCAGGTGCTGCGCGCCGAGGCGGACGCGGAGGGCGCCGTCCGGGACACCACACATCTGGCGCCTGGGGCGTACACCGTCATCGTCACGGCCGTCGGCTACGCGCCCGCCGCCTCCAGCGCCATCGTCACCGCGAGCGGCCGGGCCGAGGCAGGCACCGTGACGCTGGCCCGCCAGGGCGGCACCGAGCTGCCGCCGCCCGGGCCGTGGACCATCGACCCGGCCCACTCCAGCGTCGCCGCGGTCGCCCAGCACCTGGGCATCTCCAGCGTGCACGGCCGTTTCACCGACTTCGCCGGCACGGTCGAGATCGCCCCGGACGACGTCACCAAGTCCCGCGTGGAGGCGGTCATCCAGGCGGCCTCCATCGACACCGGCAACGGCATGCGCGACACCCACCTGCGCTCCGCGGACTTCCTGGACGTCGAGCGCCACCCGGAGATCACCTTCCGGTCCACCGGCGTCACGCAGGCCGGCACCGACCGCTGGACCGTCCACGGCGAGCTGGGCCTGCACGGCGTCGTCCGCCCGGTCGACCTGGACCTGTCCTACCTCGGCACCGGCGCCGACCCGTGGGGCGGCACCCGGGCGGCGTTCCGGGCCACCACCGAACTGCGGCGCGAGGACTTCGCCATGAACTACAACCAGGTCCTCCAGGCGGGCATCGCCGCCATCGGCACCACGCTCAGGGTCGAGCTGGACATCCAGGCCGTGCAGGGGGAGTCGCTGCCGGCCGCGTGAGGCACCGCGCGCCGTTCGCGCCGGCGGCCCGCACCTTCCGGGTGCGGGCCGCTTCGCGTTCCCTCACCCGGAGGCGCCGTTCGCGTCGACGATGCGACGGGCCAGGTCGCGCAGTTTGACGTTCTCCCGCTGCGAGGCCTTGACCAGGGAGTCGAAGGCACCGGCCGCGTCGATGGACATGCGCTCCATGAGGATGCCGGTGGCCTGGCCGATCAGATCCCGGGTGCGCATCGCCTCGGTGAGCTGCTCGCGCACGGTCGCCGAGTCCAGGGCGAGACTGACGTGCGCGGTGAACAGACGGCCCACGCGGGTGGCGGCCTCGTCGAAGGCGCGCGGCTTGCGGGCGTACGCCGTCAGCACCGTCAGGCGGCGCCGGTCGGCGCGCAGCCGCAGGGACAGCGCCGAGCGGAGGCCCAGGTCGGCCAGGGCGTTGCCGCCGCCGTCGGCCTCGGTGTCCGCTATCCGCACCACGGGCGTGGTCCACAACCGCTCCCACTCCGGATGCGGCCCGCGGCCCCCGGTCCCGAACTCGGCGGCGCGCACGATGTCGTCGGTCCAGGCGAGCGTGCGGCGCTCGCTGCCGCGTTCGATCTCCGAGATGCCGGCGTGCTCGGCGCCGGGCATCAGATGCACGGCCAACTCGACCGCGGTGCGCAGGGTGTTGTCCGCGGTGCCCGTCTCGTGCAGCTGCCGGGCCGCCGCCGTCAGGGCCTCGGCCAGCTCGAAAGCCACCGGGAAACGCAGCAAATCAGTAAATTCGGACGCAGCCACCACGAACCTCTTCGGCATGCACGGCCCTTTGGCCGTGCGCAGGAGAGCTCCGCAGCACATTCCCGACTGCGAGCACAGGACGAACAGCACTTTAGCTGTTCGGTTGCGCACCGGTGACGCCCGGCCGACGGAGCGGACGGGCACCTTTCGGGACCCGCTCCCGCGTGGTGGAATGAGGGCCGGGTCAGGAAGCGGCCTTGCCGGAAGCCGGACGGACGTCTGCCAGGTGAGTGACGTGACCTTCCTTCCCCAGCCCTGCCAGCCGTGCGACCCGCCCGGCTGCGCGGTGCTCACCCTGCCCCCGGAGATCGACCACGGCAACGCCGAGGGGCTGCTGCCGATGGTCATGGCCGCGGTGGACCGGCACGCCGACGGTCTGCGCCTGCTCGTCCTGGACCTGACCTCGACCCGCTTCATGGACTCCCAGGGCGTCCGCCTGCTCGACGAGGTACGCCGCCGGCTGCGCGGCCGGGCGGGTCTGCGGGTGGTGGTGACCCCGGGGAGCGCGCCGAGCCGGGTCGTGGAAGTGACCGGCCTGCGCCGCGACGTACCGGTCCACGACGACCTCGCCGAGGCGCTGCGGGCCGACGGCGCGGCTTCGGCCTAGGGTGGGCGGCATGGCACCGAACATCGCGACCAACACCCGCGTGTCCCTCGACGAGTTGCTGGACTTCGTACGCCCCCGGCACCGGGCCGTCCTGCTCACCCGGCGGGCCGACGGCAGCCCGCAGGGGTCGCCGCTGACCTGCGGGGTCGACGACTCGGGCCGGATCGTGGTCTCCACCTACCCGGAGCGGGCCAAGACGCGCAACGCCCGGAGGGACGAGCGGGTCAGCGTGATCGTGCTCAGCGACGAGTGGAACGGCCCCTGGGTTCAGGTCGACGGCACGGCGGAGGTCATCGACGCGCCCGACTCCGTGGAGCCGCTCGTCGAGTACTACCGCAACATCGCCGGTGAGCACCCCGACTGGGACGAGTACCGGCGGGCCATGGTCGAGCAGGGCAAGTCGATCATCCGGGTGACGCCGGAGAAGTGGGGGCCGGTGGCGACGGGCGGCTTCCCGGCGCGGCTGGCGAAGGACGACTGAGCGGCCGGCGTGACAGGGCCCACGAGCGCTCCACCATCGCCTCGATGCCCGCGATGATGAGCTCCAGGGCGAAGTCGAAGTCCCGGTCCAGCATCTCCGCCACGGTGTCGACGCCGCGGGCCGCCATGATGTCCCGCGACTCCTCGACGACGCCCGCGGTGTCCGGCGACGCGCTGCGGGTGGGCCCGGACCTCGGGCTCGACCGGCGCCTGCTGCTGCGGGGACGTCGTCATGCCTTGCGGCGCACAGGGGCTCCTTCACGGCGTACAACACCGTGGAGGAGCCCCCTGCCGCTGTTCAGGCTCTGCCGCTCAGCTGCCGCTGACCGGCTGTGTGAGGTCGTAGAACGTGGCCGACCCCGCCGTGACCTCCTTGAAGTTGGCCTCGACCCAGGAGGTGATCTGCGACGAGCTGCCGGAGTCGCCGCCCATGCCGCCACCCATGCCGCCGCCGGAGACGAAGTAGTGGATCCGGCCGTCCTCCACGTACTTCTTGAACTGGGCCAGCGTGGGTGAGGGGTCGGTGCCGTTGAAGCCGCCGATGGCCATCACCGGGTCGCCGGTGCTGAGCTGGTAGCTCGCGGCGTTCTGCGAGCCGATCGCCGCGGCGGCCCAGGTGTACCGGTCCGCGTCGGTCTCCAGCAGCTTCTTCGCCTCGGCGTCGACCTGGGCGCCGTTGAGCAGGCCGCCCATGCCGCCCCCGCCCATGCCGCCGCCCGTGCGGCCGCCCTCGCCGGTGGTGCCGTTCTGGCCGTTCGGTGCCGTCTGGCCGTTCGGTGCCGTCTGTCCGTTCTGGCCGCCGCCGGGGAAGCCGTTGCCCGGCCGGCCGCCCTGGCCCGGCGTGCCGCCAGGGAAACCGCCGTTGCCCTGGCCCTGCTGTCCCTGCCCCGGCGGGCTGCCGCCGCCCGGGAAGCCGCCGCCCCCGGGGCCGCCGCCCCGGCCGCCCATGGTGCTCGCGCCGGACGGACCGGCGGTGACGATGGAGCCGCTGTGCCCCTCCTGGACGGTGCTGAGCGTGTACGCCGCCGGACCGGCCAGCGCCGCCACGAGGCCGAGCCCCGCCACCGCGAACGCGGTCCGCCGCCCCAGCCGGCCGGCGAAGACGAGCCCGAGCGCGGCGACCAGGCCGCCGACGAGGACCAGCCACCTCAGCCACGGCAGGTAGTCCGGCGTGCGGTTCAGCAGGACGTACCCCCAGGCGGCGGTCGCCGTGGCGGCCGCCGCGAGGGTGAGGGACGCCCAGAGCCGGTCGCGGCGCTCCCACAGGGCCGCCGCGCCCATGCCGGCCACGGCAGCGAGGTAGGGGGCGAGGGCCACCGTGTAGTACTGGTGGAAGATGCCCGCCATGTAGCTGAAGACCGCCGTGGTCATCAGCAGCGAGCCGCCCCAGACGAGGAAGGACGACCGGACAGCGTCGGTGCGGCCGCGGCCGCGCGTGGCGATCAGGCCCGCGACGAGCAGGATCAGCGCGGCCGGCAGCAGCCAGGAGATCTGGCCGCCGATCTCCGAGTTGAACATCCGGTCCCAGCCGGTCTCGCCCCACTGCCCGCCGGCCCCGCCGCCGGGACCGCCCCCGCCGCCGACGCTGCCGGTCTCCTCGCCGTTGAGCCGGCCGAGGCCGTTGTAGCCGAAGGTCAGCTCCAGGAAGCTGTTGTTCTGCGAGCCGCCGATGTACGGCCGCGACGACGCCGGCCACAGCTCGACGACCGCCACCCACCAGCCGCCGGAGACGACGATCGCGACGGCCGCCAGCGCCAGCTGGCCCAGCCGCTTCTTCAGCGCGACCGGGGCGCAGACGCCGTAGACCAGGGCGAGCGCGGGCAGGATGAGGAAGGCCTGGAGGGTCTTCGCGAGGAAGGCGAAGCCGATCGCGACGCCCGCCCACAGCAGCCACTTGGTCCGGCCGTCCTCCAGCGCCCGCACGACGAAGTAGCAGGCGACGGACATCAGCAGTGCCAGCAGCGCGTCGGGATTGTTGAAGCGGAACATCAACGCGGCGACCGGCGTCAGCGCCAGCACAGCGCCGGCGATCAGCCCGGCGGCCGGGCTGGAGCGGCGGCGCACGGCCGCGTACACGACGGCGACCGTAGCGACGCCCATCAGCACCTCGGGGACGAGGACCGACCAGGAGCTCAGCCCGAAGATCCGCACCGCCAGCGCCATCGGCCACAGCGCGGCCGGGGGCTTGTCGACGGTGATGGCGTTGCCCGCGTCGAGGGAGCCGAAGAAGAACGCCTTCCAGGACTGGCTGCCCGCCTGCACGGCCGCCGAGTAGAAGGAGTTGGCGTAGCCGGACGCGCTCAGGTCGTAGAGGTAGAGCAGAGCGGTGGCCAGCAGCAGGCCGAGGAGGGCCGGGCGCACCCAGGCCGGATCCTCGGGGCGGCCCCGCCACAGTCTGCGCGGCAGGGCCCGTACGAGCGGCCGGGGCGGCTGCACCGGGGGCGGGGCGCCGCTGTCGGCGGGACGCGCCTCCCCCTCGTACGCCGTCCGGTCGTAGTGCGTCGTCATCGTCCGTCCCTAGGGTCGGTGTCGGCGGGGCGTACCGGCGTCAGTCGCGCGGTGGCGTCACCCCGGGGGTGTTCCGCGGCATCACCGGCGCGGAAGGGGGTCGTCGGGCAGGGCGGTGCGGCGTACGGCGTCGACGCGTACGGCCGCGGGGCCTGCCGCGGGGTCTGAGCGGCGGGCGGGGCGTCCGGGAACACCCAGGCGCGGAAGAGCAGGAAGCGCAGCACGGTGGCGGCGAGGTTGGCGGCGATCAGTACCGCCAGCTCCGTGGAGTGGGCGGGCTCGGCCGTCGCCGCGCTCAGGGCGGCGAGCGAACCGCTGGTGAGGGCCAGGCCGATGCCGAAGACGACCAGCCCCTGTGCCTGATGGCGCACCGCGCCGCCCCGGCCGCGCACCCCGAAGGTCAGTCGCCGGTTGGCCGCGGTGTTGGCGACCGCGGAGACCAGCAGGGCGAGGGCGTTGGCGAGCTGGGAACCGGCGAGGACCCGGAAGCCGCTGTAGAGCAGCAGGTAGAAGAGGGTGGACAGGGCGCCGACGACGCAGAAGCCGACGAGCTGGCGGGCCAGGCCCTGCGGCACGTCCTCGATGTCCCGGTCACGCGGGTCGTCGCCGAACGGCCGGGCCAGCCGGTCCAGCGGGAGCGACCCCGTGGCCAGTGCCTTGCCGACCCGCCACACGCCCCGGAGGTCGTCGGTGGCCGTCCTGACGATGTGCACGGTGGAGTCGGGGTCGTCGATCCAGTCGACCGGCACCTCGTGGATGCGCAGCCCGGCCCGCTCGGCGAGGACCAACAGCTCGGTGTCGAAGAACCAGCCGGTGTCCTCCACCAGCGGCAGCAGCACCTGGGCCACGTCCCGGCGGATCGCCTTGAAGCCGCACTGGGCGTCGGAGAAGCGGGCCTGGAGGGAGCCGCGCAGGATGAGGTTGTAACTGCGGGAGATGAACTCCCGCTTGGCGCCGCGCACCACCCGTGAGCTGCGGGCGAGCCGGGAGCCGATGGCGAGGTCCGAGTGGCCGGAGATCAGCGGGGCCACGAGCGGCAGCAGCGCGTTGAGGTCGGTGGACAGGTCGACGTCCATGTAGGCGAGGACCGGGGCGTCGGACGCCGACCAGACGGTCCTGAGCGCCCGGCCCCGGCCCTTCTGCTCCAGCCGGGAGGACCTGACCTCGGCGAGCTCGGCGGCCAGCCGCGCCGCCACCATCGGGGTGGCGTCCGTGGAGGCGTTGTCCGCGACCGTGATGCGGAAGGCGTACGGGAAGGTGCGTGTGAGGTGTTCGTGCAGTCTCAGGACGCACGGCCTCAGGTCCTTCTCCTCGTTGTAGACGGGAATCACCACGTCCAGGACAGGCGTACCGGCTCCTGCGGCCGGGAGGTGCTCCCGCGCCGGCAGGGAGCCGGGAGAAGAGTCGGTTCGCATGGGACCGACTCTTCTCAACTCCCCTGTCGCGCCCGTGTGGTGAGGCTGTGCCGTACCTGTGAGTGCGGCCGGGCCTCGGGCCGGGGGGCCGGCGCGGGCAGGTGCACGGTGAAGAGCGTCCGCCCAGGCACGCTGTCGACGGTCACCCCGCCGCCGTGCGCGGTCGTCACGGCCTGCACGATGGCGAGCCCGAGGCCCGTCGAGCCGGTGGCCCGGGAGCGCGCCGAGTCGCCGCGCGCGAAGCGTTCGAAGACGTGCGGCAGGAGCGCGGGCGGGATGCCGGGCCCGTTGTCCTCGACGTCCACGCACAGCCAGGGCCCGCTGTGCCGCACCCGCGCGGTGACGGTGGTACCGGGCGGGGTGTGGTTGCGGGCGTTGGCCAGCAGGTTGACCAGCACCTGCTGGAGCCGGGCGGCGTCCGCCGTGACCAGTGCCGGTTCGTCGGGCAGGTCGAGCCGCCACAGGTGGCCGAGGCCGGCCGCGCGGGCATCGCTGACGGTGTCCACGACCAGCGGGACCAGGTCGGTCCGCTCGAACTGCAACGGCCGCCCGGCGTCCAGGCGGGCGAGCAGCAGCAGGTCCTCGACCAGCAGGGTCATGCGCCCGGCCTCGGACTCGATACGGCCCAGCGCGTGCCGCGTGTCGGGGCCGACCTGTTCGCGTCCCCGGCGGGTGAGTTCGGCGTACCCGCGGATGGAGGCGAGCGGCGTGCGCAGCTCGTGGCTGGCGTCCGCGACGAACTGCCGTACCCGTGTCTCGCTCTCCTGCCGTGCGTGCAGGGCCCCGTGGACGTGGTCCAGCATCCGGTTGAGCGCGGCACCGACCCGGCCGACCTCGGTGTGCGGGTCGCACTCGGACTCCGGGACGCGTTCGTCTAGGTTCACCTCGCCCGCGTGCAGCGGGAGTTCGGAGACGCGTCCGGCGGTGGCGGCGACCCGGCGCAGGGGGCGGGTGGCGACGCCGACGATGACGGTGCCGGCGAGGGAGGCGGCGATGAGGCCGGCGGCGGTGACGCTGGCCTCCACGAGGACCAGGGTGTTGATGGTGCCGGTGACGTCCGAGGTGGGCAGGGCGGCGTAGTAGCCGTCGTGGTACTCCACGCGGTAGTCGCCGAGGCCGGGGATCTCGACGGTGTGCGCGTCGCCGTCCCGGGGGACGGAGGCCAGCGCGCCGCGCTGCGTCTCGTCGAGGGAGACGGCCGCCGTGCGGCTGAGGTCGGTGCTCTCCTGGTCCTCCTTGCCGTACTTGGCGTCGGTGACGGCGGTGCCCCGCACCTCGGCGACTATCGTGCCGCGCGGCTGGGGCCCGTGCCGGACGAACTCGTCGAGGTCCATCCGCTGCGGGGCCGCTCCGCCGGCCCCCGGATCACCGGGCGGCCCGAATCCGGACACCCGCATCGCGACCTCGTGCACCTGCCCGTCCAGCTGCTCGTACAGGTGCGAGCGCAGCGCCAGCGTCGTCACCGTGCCGATCACCGCGCACACGACGGCGATCAGCGCCACGGACGCGACGACGAGCCGCGTCCGCAGGGTCCGCGGCCGCGGGCGTCGTCGCCGGCTCATGACACCGCGGGCTTGATCAGGTATCCGGCGCCGCGCCGGGTGTGGATCATCGGCTCGCGTCCGGCGTCGATCTTCCGGCGCAGGTAGGAGATGTACAGCTCGACGACGTTGGCCTGCCCGCCGAAGTCGTAGGACCAGACGCGGTCCAGGATCTGCGCCTTGCTGAGCACGCGCCGCGGGTTGCGCATCAGGAACCGCAGCAGCTCGAACTCGGTGGCCGTGAGGTGGATTCCCTCGCCGCCGCGGGTGACCTCGTGACTGTCCTCGTCGAGGGTGAGGTCGCCGACGACCAGGACGGAGTCGGAGCGCCGGTCGGCGGCGCCGGAGCGGCGGATCAGTCCGCGCAGCCGGGCGACGACCTCCTCGAGGCTGAAGGGCTTGGTGACGTAGTCGTCCCCGCCGGCGGTCAGCCCGGCGATACGGTCCTCGAGCGCGTCCTTCGCGGTGAGGAAGAGCACCGGCACGTCCGGCAGGTCGCGGCGCAGCCGCCCCAGCACGCTCAGCCCGTCCATGTCGGGCAGCATCATGTCCAGGACGACGGCGTCGGGCCGGAACTCGCGCGCGGCCTGCACGGCACCGTGCCCGTCACCCGCGCTGCGGATCTGCCAGCCCTCGTAGCGCAGGGCCATGGACAGCAGTTCGGTGATGGACAGCTCGTCGTCCACCACAAGCACCCGGACGGGGCTCCCGTCCGGCCTCAGCAGTTCGGTGCGCCCCTGGGGCGAGGTCGTGGTCATACCGGACACGATGTCGGGGCGCTCTGAGAAGGCCCTTTCTCCAGGCTGTGATTTCTCTGAGAAACCCACAGGGGCCTCTCAGGAATCCCATGGGCGCGTCAGCCCGCCCCCGTGGGCGCGTCAGCCCGCCCCCGTGGGCGCGTCAGCCCGTCCCCTGGGCGCTTGAGCCGGTCCCGTGGGCGCGTCAGCCCGTCCCGTGGGCGCGTCAGCCCTCGGGCAGCTCGAACAGCCGGGCCCCGTTGTCGTGGCAGACGCCCCGCAGCCACGCGTCGCCCAGCCCCAGCCGCTCCAGCGCGTGCAGCTGCTGCAGGTAGGGATACGGGATGTTGGGGAAGTCCGTCCCGAGCAGGACGCGGTCGCCGAGGCCGGCCAGGCGGGGCAGGGCCCGCCGGGGGAACGGCGCGAGACGCTCGCTGAAGTCGGTGAACGCCATGGTCGTGTCCAGCCGCACCTGCTCGTACCGCTCGGCGAGGTCCAGGAAGTCCTCGTACTCGGGCATCCCCATGTGCGCGACGACCAGCCGCAGCCGGGGGTGCCTCGCCAGTACCCGGGCTATCGGCTCGGGCCCGGTGTGCTTGCCCGGCGCGGGCCCGGAACCGCAGTGGATCACCACCGGGACGCCCGCGTCCGCGAGCAGCCCCCAGGCCCCGTCGAGCAGCTCGTCGGCCGGGTCGTACGCGCCCACCTGCACATGGGCCTTGAAGACCCGCGCCCCCGCTTCGACGGCCCGGCCGACGTACGTCTCGACGCCGGGCTCTGGGAAGAGGGTGGAGGTGTGCAGGCAGTCGGGGGTCCGGCGGGCGAAGTCCACCGCCCAGTCGTTCAGCCACTGCGCCATGCCCGGCTTGTGCGGGTACAGCATGGCCGTGAAGGCCCGTACCCCGAACTCCCTCAGCAGCGCCGTCCGTTCCTCCTCCTCCCGCCGGTAGGCGATCGGCCACTCCATCCCGCCGGTCAGCGGACCGAGCGCGTCGAAGTAGCCCCAGACCTTGCGCAGCACCCGCTCGGGCATGAAGTGGGTGTGCACGTCGACGAGGCCGGGCAGTCCGAGCTCCTCCCAGAAGCCGCGGACGTGCCGGACCTCTTCGGGGCCGGTCCCCGGCACGGTGCGGTGATCACTCATGCGGCCCACGATCTCCCCGGAGGCCGCCCGGGGTCCACCCCTGGCGAAGAGGACACAGACGGAGGAAGACACAGGGCGAGGCCGACGCCGGCTTCAGAAGAGCCCGTCCTGCACGCCGGCGGCCTCCTTGAACCCCCGCACGGGAACGTCGCACCGGTCCCCCTCGGCGGCCACCAGCTCCCATCCCGTCATCAGCCGTGTGTCGAGCACGACGACGCCCCGCTCCGTGGCCAGATGCAGATCGGGACCGGCGACCGCCACCAGCTCGCCCCCGACCGCACCTCCCGCCGTCAGCTCGACCACCTCCCCCACGACGTCCGGCCCCCGGCCCGCTCGCTCCCCCTCCTCGAGCCCGAACGCCCGCACATGGTCCACCCCCCGGAACGGCTCCGGCGTCAGCGACTCCGGCCAGCCCCCGAGCGCCACGGCCCGCCCGTGCAGCCCGGCGATCTCCGCCGCCCGCTCCTCCTCCGTCGCGGGCAGCACGGACCGCACCGCCCGCTTCCGGGCGTAGGGAATCCGGTCGGGCACGCCCAGCGCGGCCCGCAGCAGTTCCTCGGTCCGCCGCGCCGCCATCAACGGTCCGGTCCCCAGCCAGCTGAAGCACACCGCACCCTGTTCCAGCAGCCGGGCCGGGCCTCTCTCGGCCCCGGTGATCCCCACCTTGACGAGTCCCGGGCCGAACCACGCCAGATACACCCGGTACGGCCGCGGGTCGTCGGCGATCGTGTCCGCGGCCACCGAGTGCGCCCGGTCCAGCCGCGCGCACTCCTCGCACCGGGCCCCCGTGCTCCGGCCCGGCACGGCCACCCCGGCCGGACACGCGTGCCCCCGCGCCCCGATACACGTCCGCACACCCCCCGTCGCGACCCCGAAGGACACCCGCTTCCCCCTGGCCAGCTCACTGCGCCGCCCACCGACCCACGTCAGCACGGGACCGCCGGCCGTCCACCGCAGCCCCGCGCACTTCCATGCCTGTGCCATCACCCCGAGCGTACGGGCCACCACCGACAACCCCCGCAAAGTGACATGAGTCACAGAAAAAATCGGCCACCCGGAACAACCGTCCCCGTCCGTCCACTTTATCCCGGCGAATATCCGCACCCAGGAAAGGGGAGCGCGGAAAAAAGGATCCCGAATTTTACTTGCCATATAAACTAAACGGAATTCTGGCCACCCTGCGCCATGAGCCGGTGGCCATTCCCTTTCTCTCCCACCAGGCCAGCAGGAAAGGTTCTACGTGAAGCTTCGCCGTCCCCTCGCCGTGGCCGCCGCCGTCGCGGTGGCCGCGCCCGTCGCGCTCTTCGCCGCCACCCCGGCCGTCGCCGCCGGCACCCCCACGGCACAGACGCAGAACCAGCCGACGTACGCGGAGTTGACCAAGGCGGCCACCGACGCGAAGAAGGCGTACGACGACGCCGTCACCGCCGAGGCGGAGGGCCGGAAGACGGTCGAGGCCGCCCTGAACTCCCTCGCTTCCGACACTCACCCGCTCAAGGCGGCCGTACTCACCGCGAACAAGGCGGCCAAGGACGCGGCGGATGCGAAAACCGCCGCGGAACAGGCCGTCGCGGACGCCGAGGCCGAACTCGAAGCGGCCGGGAACGAGACCGAGAAGGCCGAGGCGCAAAAGGCCCTCGAAAGCGCCGAGGCCGATCTGACGAAGGCCGTCCAGGCCCAGCAGAAGGCCGACGCGGACGCCGAGGCGGCCCAGACCGCGCTGGACGACGCCAGGGTGGCGGCCGTCCGCGAGTACGGCGTCCTGAAGGACACCCTCGGCAAGGCCCTCGAGGCCAAGGACGCCGCCGAGGCGGCCCTCGCCACCGCCAAGGAGTGCGTCCGCGAGAACGGGCTGACCTCGCTCGCGCTGGGGCTGCCCGCCAAGGTCGTCGCCGGGACCACCGTCGACTTCACGCTCCGCGTGACCAACGGCACCGCGCGCACGCTGACCGTGGACCCCCTGGTCTTCATCCACGCGGACGGTGAACAGATCGGCGGCAAGCGCGCCTTGGACGTGTCGTGGTCCAACGGGTCGGGCTGGCAGCCCCTCCCCTCCGACGGGTCCGCGCACACCGCCCCGATCGAGGCCATGAGGCCGGGCGAGCACAGCGACGTGAAGCTGCGGATGAAGGTCGACCCCAAGGCCCCCTCCGCCGACGCCTTCGCCCTGTTCGCGGGCGACGCCTCCGACGCGTACAACCCGTGCGTCCTGGGTCCGATGAAGCGCTACGACTTCGAGCTGCTGCCCGCGGGCAGCGAGCCCGGCCCGGTCGACGAGGCCGAGCCCGGCAAGCCCGGCGAGAACGACGACAAGCGACCGGACACCAAGCCCGCCACGGGCACGGGAGCGGGCACCGGCACGCCAGGGAGCACGGGCACCTCGCCGCAGGGCGGCACGTCCGACCGGGCGGTGACCACCACGACCGGTACCGGCACGGACGGCAGCCTCGCCGCGACCGGCGCCTCCTCCACGACGACGCTCGCCCTCGCGAGCACCCTCACCGCCGCCCTCGGCGCCGGGGCGGTCTTCGCCGCACGCCGCCGCAGGGCCACGGACGGCGTCTGACCCTGAGCCACGAAAGGGCCGAGGTCCCGCGGACGGTTCCGCGGGACCTCGGCCCGGCACGGTGCATCTGGAGGCATCCTGTCCGGCATGACATCGATCCGCGCGATGGCGATCGGCCTTCTTGCCGGGGGCGCCGGAACCCTGGTCCTCGATCCCCGGGGTGACGGACCCGGCCACGTGCGTCTCGCCATGCTGACGGGACTGCTGGCGGGCCAACTCCTCACCGTCCCGGCATCGCTGATCGGTGGAGTCGTTCGGGCGCGCGCACGGAAGGGCGGGCCTCTCCGTCTTTACGATCTGTCCGTGGGTCCCCTGCTCGTCGCCTCGGGCGCACTGGTCGTGACCCAGGCGTGGGCAGTGGTGCACTGGCTCGGCGCTGACCCGGTCCCCGGCGGTGTCGGCGATCCGGACGGCGAGACGTCCCTAGGGCTGATCGCGGGCCTTTCCGGGTCTGTGATGGTCCTCGTCGGTGTGGTGCTGCTGGCGAACGGCGTCCGGTCGAGTCGGCGGCCGGCCGGGGGGTGAGGGATCCGGCCACCCCGCCCGAGGCAACGACTCCGGCCGCGGCCCGCGCCGGCAAGCCGACGGACACGGTGCGCCCCACCGGTTGACGCGGTTGCCGTACTTCGCCGCTGTACGCCCCGGAAACGCAAGAGGCCCCGGATCTCTCCGGGGCCTCTCACCTGTGTGCACTCGGCAGGATTCGAACCTGCAACCTTCTGATCCGTAGTCAGATGCTCTATCCGTTAAGCTACGAGTGCTTGTCTTTTCTGTTTTCCCGCCGTTCCCGGTCCTTTCGGCCCGCTCGCGGCGACAGGAAGAACATTACATGACTGCCGCCGTCATGTGAAATCCGATTCCCCCACCCCTTGTGACCTGCGGAAACGCTTCCACAGGCCCGCGCAGGGCACCAAGCGTGGCCACCGGCCCCCGGACAACGACGAAGCCCCGACCGCAGGGGCCGGGGCTTCGTCGATCATGTGCGGAGGCGGAGGGATTTGAACCCTCGATGGGCTTTAAGACCCAAACCGCATTAGCAGTGCGGCGCCATAGACCGGACTAGGCGACGCCTCCAGACAACATCACCCCTCGCGTGCGAGCGCGAGTGGCGCGTGCCGATGATGACACAGTTGAGCGCGCTGTCACCAATCGACCCCCACGGTACTAGGCGGGCGGGGCGCAGGGCAAAGCCCTTTCGGCGTGGTCGCGCAACGTCCGGCCGGACGCTGCGTTAGTCAGGTCATGCTCCTGATCACCCGCAACGCCACCGCCCGCCTTCTCGGCGTGGCCGCCGCCTCCGTCGCCACCCTCGTCTCCCTGGCCACCGTGTCCACGGCCGCGCACGCCGACACCGGCGGCCCCCGCGCCGGCCGGACCACCGGCGCACTGGTGCCGCCGCCGGTCCGCGACGAGGACCGGGCCGGTGATCACCTGACGGTCACCGTCCGGGACGCCGGCCCGGGCGCGGACGGCACGTACGAGCTGTACTGCCACCCGGACGGCGGCAGCCACCCCGACCCGGCCGGCGCCTGTGCCGCGCTCGACCAGGGCACGCGCTGGGGCCAGGACACCTTCGCGCCGGTCCCCATGGGCAGCGTCTGCACCATGCAGTACGGCGGACCGGCCACCGCGCACGTCACCGGCACCTGGGCCGGGCGCCCCGTCGACGCGCGCTACGACCGGAGCGACGGCTGCCAGGTCTCCCGCTGGAACCGCATGGTGCCGCTGCTGCCCGATCTCCGGGCGCGGAGCGGGGCGTAGGGCCGGGCGGGGAGCCGGGTGCGGGGCAGGGGTCGGTACCCGGTCACACGTTCTACGTCACTTCCTCGTGCGACCTCCCTCCCGTCCCGCGCCCCCGGCAGGGCCCCAGCGCTTAGACTCCCTCGCGTGACACGCTGCGGGCCGGTTGGCAAGATGGCCCAGGCGGTCGGCAAGTGCGGTAACAGGAGGGAAGCGTCTCGTGAGCAGCAGGCCATCCCGAGGCGCTGCTCGCCTCGCAGCCATACTGGACGCCCTGCCCGATGCGTTGGTCCTGGTCAACGCCAACGGCACCGTCGTCAACGCGAACTCCATCGCGCTGGAGGCCTTCGAGGCGCCGGGCACCGCGCTGGTCGGACGCGGGCTGCTGGACCTGCTGCCCCAGTTCGACTCGCGGCTCATCCCCGGGTCCATGCGGCGACCGGACCACATCGACCCCCGCGCGCGCACCAAGCCGACGCGGATGGTCGCCCGGCGCACGGACGGCACCGAGTTCCCCGTCGAGGTCGCCAGCGCCAACCTGGAGAACGGGCAGCAGGCGTACGACGGC
This sequence comes from Streptomyces sp. NPDC032940, assembly GCF_040636935.1. Lineage (NCBI taxonomy): Bacteria > Bacillati > Actinomycetota > Actinomycetes > Kitasatosporales > Streptomycetaceae > Streptomyces > Streptomyces sp. NPDC032940. The sequence continues at coordinate 99,362 of NZ_JBEZVJ010000021.1, forward strand.
TACGGCTACACCGGCGACGAGCTGCTGATGCTCGTCGTCCGCGACCTCACCGGGACCGTCGACACCGAGGCCGAACTGGCGCGCTCCCAGCGGCAGACCGAGATGATCCTGCGCGCCGCCTCCGAGGGCGTCGTGGGCACGGACACCGACGGACGCATCGTCCTCGTCAATCCGGCCGCCGCCCAGATCCTCGGCTACCGGGCCAGCGACCTCGGCGGCCGTGAGCTGCACACCCTCGTCCTGCACTCGCGCGCCGACGGCTCCCCCTTCCCGTACGACGAGTCCCCGCTCGCCGACACCCTGCGCTCCGGGCGCAAGCACCGGGTGCGCGGGCAGGTGCTGTACTCCAAGAGCGGTGACAAGCTGCCGGTCGACCTGACGACCGCGCCCGTGCGCGACGGCGACCAGCTCGTCGGCGCCGTGATGACGTTCACCGACCGGCGGCCCTACGACGCCCTCGTCAAGGACCACGAGGCGGCACAGCAGCGGCACGCCGAGGAGCTGGAGCGGCTGGCCGAGGAGCACGGCTCCGAGCTGACCTCGCTGCGCCAGCAGCACGTGACCGAACTGGAGGAGCTCCGCGAGAAGCACGCGGAGGAGCTCGCCGCGAACGAGGACCGCTACGCCGCGCTCGGCGAGCGGGAGAAGGACCGGTACGAGGCACTCGCCGCCCGGCACGAGCAGCTCCTCACCCTCCTCGGGACCTCCCTGCGGGGGCCGCTGGAGGAGCTGCGCCAGGAACTGGCCGCGCTCGCCGCCGACGACGCCGGGCAGTTGTGGCCCGAGGCCAACCAGGTGCTCCACCACCTGTCGGCCGGATACACGCGGATCACGACCCTCATCGACAACGTCCTCGGCTACCAGCGCCTGGACGTCGGCAGCGAGAGCGTCTCCCGTACGAAGGTGATGCTGGACGCCGTCGTCGCCTCCGGTGTCGACGGGGCCGTCGAGCTGATCGGGCCGGGACGGGTGCAGTTCGCCGTGCACGCGCCGCCCATCGAGGCCGAGGTCGACGCCCGGCTGCTGGCCACCGCGCTTGCCCATCTCGTCGCGGACGTCGCGGGCGTCGACGCGACCGGCAACTCGCCGGTGTCGGCGGGCGGTTACCTGGACAACACCGTCGTCGTGGCGGCGGCGCAGCGCGGCAACGTCGTACGGATCGAGGTGCGCGGGCCGTACGCCGGGGGAGACCCGGTGCACGAGCCGGTCGTGCGCGGGATCGTCCGGGCGCACGGCGGCGTGCTGCAGACGCACGAGGTGCCGGGCATGAGCGGCAGCGCGTACGTCCTGGAGGTGCCGATCGGGGGCGGGGCGGGCGCCGTCACGGCCGTGGCCCCGGCCGCCGAGGCGGAGGGCGCGCAGGAGGCCCCGGCCCAGGAGCCCGCCGGCGGTGGGCGGCGCAGGGCCCGGCGGTCCTCCGTGGACGCCTTCCTGGAGAGCGAGGCCGAGGGTCCGTCCGCCAAGGGCGCCGAGGGCGGTGCCGCTCCCGAGGCGGAGCCGGGCACGCCGACCGGGCGGCGCAGGCGACGCGCGGCCCAGGAGCCGGCGGCGGTCGCCCTTCCGGTGCCGGCACAGGCGACGTCGGCGGAGGGTTCCGGTGGTACGGGGCGCCGGCGGGGTCGTCCCGCCGAGGGCGCGGGCGACGCCCAGTCCGGAGCGGCGTCCGCCGGTGTCTCCGAGGGCGCCGTCGTCATGGCCGGCGAGCACGGCGCGGGGGCCGCGGCCTCCAACACCGGCCTGGGCGGGACCGTACCGCCGCAGGGCGTGCCCGCCTCTCCGCAGGGCGTGCCCGCCTCTCCGCAGGGTGCCCCCGCAGCTGCGCAGGCCCTGCCCGCGCCCACCGGGCGGCGTGCCCGGCGGGCCGGGGACGAGCAGCACGCGCTGCCGGCGGCGTTGCCCGCACAGGCCGGCGAGTCGGACCCGGAGGACGCCTCGCGGCCGACCGGGCGCCGACGGCGTGCCCTGGCCTCCGCGAACGAGCGTGCCGCGGCGCAGGAGGCGGCGCCGCGTCAGGTGTTCGCCCTGCCGCCGGCCGAGGCCGACCGTCCGTCCGACGGCGCGACCGCGACGGCCGGTCCGGTGGGCGCCCCTGGGCAGGTCCAGGTGCCCGGTCCGGCCGCTTCCGGCGACGCCCTGATCGACGAGGGCCGGCACGACGCCGTGCCGCACGATCAGGCCGACGACCACACCCCGCCGCAGCCGCACCCGGCCGAGGCGCCGACGGGACGCCGCCGCAGGGCCGTCGGCGGACCACAGGCACAGGCAGCGCAGACGGCACAGACGGCACAGGCCCACGGCATCCCCGCCCAGGGCGGTCCGGTGCAGGGGGCGCCCGTGCCCCGGCAGAGTGCCGCGGTACCCGCGCAGAGCGGCGCAGCCGGTCCGAGCGCACCCACCGCGCCGGAGGCCGCGCAGGGACCGACACCCGCCGCCGGACCGGCCCAGCCCGCCGGGCCAGGTCAGCCCCTCGGCCCGGTCCAGCCCACCGGACCGGCCCAGTCCGCCGGGCCAGGTCAGCCGCTCGGCCCCGGCCAGCCCACCGGACCCCAGCCCGCAGGCCCCGGCCAGCCCGTCGGGCCCGCACAGCCGACCGGCCCGGGCCAGACCGGCCAAGGCCAGACCGTCGCACCCGGCCAGCCCGTCGGCCCGGCCCAGGCCGCCGGACCCGCTCACCCGGGCGTGCCCGCTCAGCCCGTCGGGCCGGGGCAGCAGCCCGTCGAACCCGCCCCGCCGACCGGCCCCGCCCAGCCCCTCGGCCCCGCGGCAGGCGCCGCAAGCCCCGCGTCCGCCGCAGCCGAGGCCGCCGGGCCCGACGCCCCCGCGCAGGTCCCGGCCGCCCCCGCGCCGGCCCCGCAGCCGTGGCCCGCAGCCGCCGAGACCTCGGGTGCCGGGACGCCCGTGCCGCCCGGCGACGCGGGTGGCACGGCCTCCCCGACCACCCCGGTCAGCGCGGCCCCGGCGGGCACGCCTGCTCCGCCGAGCGCCGCCGCACCCTCCGCCCCCCGGATCCCCGCCACCACGCCGAGCCGCGGCACCCCCCTGCCCCCGGAGAGCACACCGCGCGTGGCCCAGCCGCTGCCCGCGGAAGCCTCCGTCCCGGTCGACCCCGACTCCACCCAGGGACGCGCGATCAGCGTGCGGACGCTCGGTCAGGGCGTGCCGTTCAACCGGCAGGCGCTCCAGGTGCAGCAGCCGTCGGCCACGCCGCCCCCGCATCAGCCGGGCGCGTCCGGCCGGCGCCGCAAGCTGGGCACCCCGCCCGACCCGGCGGCCACCGCCCGCCCGGAACAGGCGGCCCGCCCGCACCCGACGGCGGAGCAGCCGGCCCCGGCCGCGTCCCCCAAGCCTCCTTCCCCCCAGGGGCCGGAACAGCCGTCCCTCGCGGGCGGCCAGGGACGTCTCGCGCCGGCGACCGAGGCCGCGGGACGGTCGTACGCCATAGGGGCGCCGGACCGGAACGCCGCCGAGGGGCCCGAGCCGCTGGACGGGCCCGGCGGAGCCGTGGAGGTGGCGGACCCGCCGCGTCCGCAGCCGATGGACGACGAGCTGCCCCCGGAGCCGCTGGACAACCCGCGCCGGCTCCTGGTGTGGCCCGCGCCGGACGTCTCCACGCAGCAGGCGCTCAGCGACCGCGGCTACCGGCCGGTGATCGTGCATTCGCGCGAGGAGGTCGACGCGCAGATGGCGGCGTTCCCTGCCGCGCTGTTCGTGGACCCGCTGACCGGGCCGATCACGCGTACGGCGCTCCAGTCACTGCGGCAGGCGGCCGTCGCGGCCGAGGTGCCGGTGCTGGTGACGGCCGGGCTCGGGCAGGCCTCGCGCGACGCCGCCTACGGCGCCGACCCCGCCGTCCTGCTGAAGGCGCTCGCGCCCCGGGACAGCGAGCAGCATCCGCCGCGGGTCCTGCTGATCGAGGAGCACGCGGAGATCGCGCTGGCGCTGACCTCGACGCTGGAGCGGCGGGGGATACAGGTGGCGCGGGCGGCGAGCGACACGGACGCGGTGACGCTGGCGGGGCAGTTCCGGCCGAACCTGGTCGTGATGGACCTGATGCGGGTGCAGCGCGGCCAGGAGGGCGCGGCCGGGATCGTCGACTGGCTGCGCGCGAACGGGCAGCTCAACCGCACCCCGCTCGTCGTCTACACCGCCGCCGTCGACCAGGCGGACCTGCCGCGGCTGGCGTCCGGCGAGACCGTGCTGTTCCTGGCGGAGCGGTCCACCAGCGGCGAGGTGCAGTCCCGGATCGTCGAGCTGCTCGCGCGGATCGGGACCAACTGACGCCGCACCGGGCCGGACCTAGGGGCTGACGATCCTGCGCGCCGCCTCCTTGATCGAGGCGCGCAGCCGGTCGGCGTCGGTGTCGTCGCCGCCGACCAGGATGCGTTTCATCTGGGGCATGACGGACGCCCAGTTGGCCATGGCGATCAGCAGGAACAGCAGGTCGGGGGCGGGGATGGCGTCGGTGACCACGCCGCGTTCCTGGCCGTCCCGTACGGCGGCGACCTTGCGGGCGTAGTGCTCCTGGCGTTCGGCCTCGTCGGGCAGTTCGGCGGCGCCGTACTCCATGCCCTCCCAGAAGAGGAGGCGCAGCAGCTCGGGGTGGGCGGCGTGATAGTCCAGCAGGCGGTCGACCCAGCCCTCGATGTCGTCCGGGTCGACGGGGACGGAGATCGCGAGGTCGAGCATCTTCTTCTCGAGGACGGACGCGAACAGCTCGCCCTTGTTGCCGTAGTAGGCGTAGATGAGCTGTTTGTTGGCCTTCGCCTCGGCCGCGATGCGGTCGATGCGGGCGCCGGCGATGCCGTGGCGGGCGAACTCGGCGACCGCCGCCTCGAAGATCCGGGCCTTGGTGGCCTCGGGGTCCCTTGCTGCCATGGGGACAGGGTAGCGGCGGCACGGGAGGCAACCAACCGTTTGGTTGACAGGACCCGGGAATGCCGAGCAGAATCCGGGAGTTCCTTATAACCAACCAGTTAGTTGCTAGCGTCTCCGCCTCCAGGGAGCAGCTCCGCCCATGTCCTCACCGTCAGCAGCAGCCGTCCGGACCACGCCCGCCGAGCCCCGCACCGCACCGCGGCAGACGCCGTCCGTCGCCTCCCGCCTCTTCCTCCCCCTGATCGCCGTCTGCACCGCCGTGACGGCCGCCAACATCTACCTCGCGGCACCGCTGCTGCCCCTCATCGCCCACGACTTCGGCTCCACCCCGTCGGCGGTGTCCTGGCTCGCCTCGGTCGCCCAGTTCGGGTACGCGGCGGGCCTGCTCTTCTTCGCCCCGCTCGGGGACCGGGTGAACCGGCGGCGCCTGGTCGCCGTCCTCGCGCTGGTCGCGGCGGCCTCCCTGGTGGTGGGCGCGGTGGCGTCCGGGACCGGGGCGCTCGCGGCCGCCGTCCTGGTCGCCTCGGCCGCGACCGTCGTCCCGCAGCTCCTGGTGCCGCTGGTCGCCGCGCGCGCCCCCGCCGACCGCAGGGCGCGTCATGTCGCGGCCGTCATCGCGGGCCTGTTCACCGGCATCGTCGCCGCCCGGGTGCTCGGCGGGCTGGCGGGGCAGGCCTTCGGCTGGCGCGCGGTGTTCGTCGGGGCCGCCGCGCTGACCGCCGCACTCGGCCTGGCCACCGCGTACGTGCTGCCGGCCGAGCGGCCGCGGCGGCAGGGCTCGCTGTTCTCCGGGCTCGCCGCGCTGCCCGGTGTGGTGCGCCGCTCGCCGGACCTGTGGCGGGCGTGCGTGCGCCAGGCCGGGATGTACGGCGCCTGGAGTGCCCTGTGGACCTCGCTGGCACTGCTCCTCACCCAGAACGACGGCTACGGCCTCGCCACGGCCGCGGCCGGGCTGTTCGGCCTGTTCGGGCTGACGGCGAGCGTCGTCGCGCCGCTCGCGGGCGGCCTGGTCGACCGGTTCGGCGCCGCCAGGACCGTACGGTCCGCGTATCTGCTCGCCGCCCTGTCGGTGCCGCTGTTCTGGCTGGGCGGGCACGTGATGGCGGCCCTGTGCGCGGCGGCCGTCCTGGTACACGCCGCCCTGGTCGCCTCCCACGTCGCCAACCAGACCCTCGCCCTGACCACCACGTCCGCCCCGGCCACCGCCAACACGGCGTACGTCGTGGCGGGCTTCGCCGGCGGCGCGCTGGCCTCCGCCCTCGCGGGGACCGCCTTCAGCCACTGGGGCTGGGGCGGAGTGTGCGCGGTGGCGGGAGCGTGGCTGGCCCTCGGGTGGGCGACGACGGCCGTACGGAAGCGGTGAGCGGAGCGGGCGGTACGGAAGCGGTGAGCGGAGCGGGCGGTACGGAGGCCGGGCGAGTACGGAGGCCGGGCGGCGCACACCGCCCGGCCTCCGTACGTGTGCGCCCGGGTCAGAGCCGGGTGACGTCCAGCCCGCCCTCGGCGTACTGCCTGCGCAGCACCTTCTTGTCGAACTTGCCGACGCTCGTCTTCGGCACCGCCTCGATGACCGTCCAGCGCTCCGGGAGCTGCCACTTGGCGATCTTGCCGTCCTCGGCGAGGAAGGCGCGCAGCTCCTCGAAGCCGACGCTCGCGCCCTCCTTGAGGACGACGGTGGCCAGCGGGCGCTCGCCCCACTTGTCGTCGGGGACGGCCACGACCGCGGCCTCGGCGACGTCCGGGTGGGACATCAGGGCGTTCTCCAGCTCGACCGAGGAGATCCACTCGCCGCCGGACTTGATGACGTCCTTGGCGCGGTCGGTGAGGGTGAGGAAGCCGTCGGGGGAGATGGTGCCGACGTCGCCCGTCTTGAGCCAGCCGTCCTCGCTGAACTTGTCGGCGGGGCGCAGCGGTTCGGCGTCCGGGCCGTTGTAGTAGGCGCCGGCGATCCAGTTGCCGCGGACCTCCAGCTCGCCGGCGGACTCGCCGTCCCAGGGCAGGCGCTCGCCGCCGGGACCGGTGAGGCGTGCCTCGACTCCGGCCGGGAAACGCCCCTGGGTGAGGCGGTACGCGAACTCCTCGTCGGTGCCGACCGCGTGGGCCGGCGGCCGGGCGACCGTGCCGAGCGGCGAGGTCTCCGTCATGCCCCAGGCGTGGCAGACCCGCATGCCGAGCTTGTCGAACGCCTCCATCAGGGAGGGCGGACACGCGGAGCCGCCGATGGTGACCTGGCCGAGGGAGGAGACGTCCCGGGGGTGCGCGGTCAGCTCGGCGAGCAGGCCCTGCCAGATGGTGGGGACGGCGGCGGCGTGCGTCGGCCGTTCGCCCTCGATCATCGCGGCGAGCGGAGCGGGCTGCAGGAAGCGGTCCGGCATCAGCATGTTGACGCCGGTCATGAACGTGGCGTGCGGCAGCCCCCAGGCGTTCACGTGGAACTGCGGGACCACGACCAGCGAGGTGTCCTGGTCGGTCAGGCCCATCGACTGGGTCATGTTGACCTGCATGGAGTGCAGGTAGATGGAGCGGTGGCTGTAGACCACGCCCTTGGGGTCGCCGGTGGTGCCGGAGGTGTAGCACATGGCGGCGGCGGCCCGCTCGTCCAGCTCGGGCCAGTCGTACGTCTCCGGCTTCCCGGCGAGCAGTTCCTCGTACTCGTGCACCTCGACCGACGCGCCGTCCAGCAGCGAGCGGTCGCCCGGGCCGGTGACCACGACGTGCTCGAGCGTCTTGAGGTGCGGGAGCAGGGGGGCGAGCAGCGGCAGCAGGGAGCCGTTGGCGATCACGACGCGGTCGGCGGCGTGGTTCACGATCCAGGCCAGCTGCTCGGCCGGGAGGCGGAGATTGAGGGTGTGGAGGATCGCGCCCATGGAGGGGATCGCGAAGTAGGCCTCGACGTGCTCGGCGTTGTTCCAGGCGAGGGTCGCCACACGTTCGTCGTTCTGGACCCGGAGGTCCTCGCGCAGGGCGTGCGCCAGCTGGGCGGCGCGGACGCCGATCTCGGCGAAGGAGCGGCGGTGCGGCTCGTCCTCACCGGTCCAGGTGGTCACCTGCGAACTGCCGTGGATCGTCGACCCGTGGGTCAGGATCCTCGAGATCAGCAGCGGTACGTCCTGCATCGTGCTCAGCACGGTGTCCTCCCGGGGCGACATTGCCTACGCGGCGGTAAGGGGTGCGCTGATTCTGCGCACATACCGCGTGGTATGTCACTACTCCCCGGTGATCGATCAGTGCGCGACGCCCGACAGATCCGCCCATCGAATCGCCACAAATACATCCATCACCGAACAATCCCCAGTTCAGGGTCCTCGCGGAGCTTGCCGAGCGCGCGGGACACCGCCGACTTCACCGTGCCCACGGAGACCCCGAGGACTTCGGCCGTCCGGGCTTCGCTGAGGTCCTCGTAGTACCTGAGGACGACCATCGCCCGCTGCCGGGCCGGCAGCTTCATGACGGCCCGCCACATCGCGTCGCGCAGCGCCTGCCGGTCCGCCGGGTCGTCCCCGCCGGGCACCGGCTCCGGCTCGGGCATCTCGTCGCACGCGAACTCGTCGACCTTGCGCTTGCGCCACTGCGACGTCCGCGTGTTCACCAGGGCCCGGCGCACATAGCCGTCCAGGGCACGGTGGTCCTCGATGCGCTCCCAGGCCACGTACGTCTTGGTGAGCGCGGTCTGCAGCAGGTCCTCCGCGTCGCTCGGGTTCGCGGTCAGCGACCGGGCGGTACGCAGCAGCACCGGCTGGCGGGCCTTCACGTACGACGCGAACGACGGGTACGGGAAGGTCTGCGCCACGGCTGTGGCGGCGTTCGAAGCGCTGGTGCAGACGGGTGCGGTCATGTCTCAACGCTATGAGCGAAGGGGCGCGCGGCGGATCGGCCGCAGGTCCCGAAGCGGAGTCCGCCTCAGGTTGTAGGGGTGGGGTCAGCCTCACCTCCTCTGGGTGGAGGAGGGGGCGAGGGGTACTGCGGGTTCACCCCTGGGGTCCGCCCTGCCACCCCCGCGTCTCCCGGCCCGGACGGCCGGACGAACGCCTGGGCGGCGGTACCGGAGTACCGCCGCCCAGGCGCCGAACGACCCATGAAGCACACCCGCGCGGAGACCGGGGACCGGCGCCGGAGCGGCCCGTCCCGGCCCCTCAGCTCACCACCACAGCGGGGAGAAGCTGACGGCCACGTTCTCGTTGCCCTGGTTGACGGCCGTGAACGCGGAGCCCTCGACCTGGGCGGTGTTGCTCTGGTTCGAGGCACCCGAGCCGACCGCCTGCTGCTGCGTGGTGGACGAGTTGCCGTTGTTGTCGTCACCGACACCGCTGCCGACGATGCCCGCGAAGGCCTCCGCGGAGGTCGCACTCGATCCGTCGTCCGCGATGGCGCCGTTGTCCGCGGCCGCGACGCCGCCGAAGAGGGCGACGGCCAGCGGGAGCGCGGCGACGGCGGCGATGACGCGAGCGGTACGGATGCTTGCCATGTAGTTCCTCCAGAACACGGTGCGCACCGGCTTCCTGCCGACAACGCGAGAAGTACCTGCACTTACGAACCAGCCTGGGTGCCAGGGCAGTTGGCCGACCGCCCCGACGCTGTGCACGACGTCGCGTGATCAGAGTTGCCCAGCGATCACCGCGGAACCACCCCGGAAGCACCGATTCGCCCTCAAGCGTGAGGACAAGTCGATAAACCCCTTTGCCTGCACTTTTGCCGCACCACGGGCAGTACGGACAGCTCCCCCTCAAGCCCCACAAGAGGTGAAGCGTTCCGCCACTTTCCGCATCCGCCACTCCACTCCGGCGCGTCGCGGGCTCCCACCCTTCCCTTTTTCGAACGCACGTACGAACATGGAGTCATGGCCACCACCGACCGGCAGGCCACGACACTGGCCCTCGCCCACGCCTTGTCCGCCGCCGAGCGCGGACTGGCGGTCATCCCCCTGTCCCGCACGAAGCTCCCGGCCCTGCGCTCCCCCCACCACGACGACCCGGCGCCCTCCCGCTGCCACGGCGAGTGCGGCCGCCCCGGCCACGGCGTCCACGACGCCTCCACCGACCCGTCCCGCATCCGAGAACTCTTCGCCGCGGCCCCCTGGGCCTCGGGCTACGGCATCGCCTGCGGGCTGCCGCCGCACCACCTCATCGGCGTGGACCTGGACACGAAAGGCGACACGGACTCCTCGGCCGCCCTGCGCGAGCTGGCTTTGCGGCACCTGTTCACGATCCCGCCCACAGTGGTGGTACTGACCCCCAGCGGCGGCCGCCACCTCTGGCTGACCGGCCCGCCCGACGCCGTCGTCCCCAACTCGGCCGGCCGCCTCGCTCCCGGCATCGACATCCGCGGCGCCGGCGGCTACCTCGTCGGCCCCGGCTCCCGCACCCGGCACGGCGTCTACGCCGCGGCACCAGGCACCGCCCACCTGCCGCCCGCCGCCTGCCCGCCCGCGCTGCTGCGCCTCCTGCTCCCGCCGCCCCGCGCCCACCGGCACACCCCGGCGACGGCCGACGCGCACGGCCGCGGCCTCGTCCAGTTCGTCCTCGCCGCGCACCGGGGCCAGCGCAACACCCGCCTGTTCTGGGCGGCGTGCCGCGCCTACGAGAACGGCCTGGACGCCGCTCTCGTCGGTCCCCTGGTCGAGGCGGCCCGGGCGACCGGCCTGACGGAGAGCGAGGCCCGCGCGACCGTCGCGTCGGCGGCCCGCATGACGGGCAGGCGCCCCTGACGGGCCCTTGGCGGGCCCCTACGGCGCCCCGGGCGACGTACCCGCGGTGTCGTCCTTGCGCCACGCGCTCACGCCCAGCTTGCCCGTGGTGCCGAGGTCGAGGCCGGGCGCCACGACCACGGGGGCGGAGCCGTCCCGCTCCCGGAGCCGGACGTACGGGACGTTCACCGCCTCCCCGAACTGAGTGGTGTTGCGCCACATCAGCCCGGCCCGCGCCGACTCGCCCGGCCGCAGCGTCACCGGCCGCGGCGGTGCGTCGAACCCGTCCAGCAGGGCCACGCCCTCGCCGCCCCGCACGACCCGGATCCCGTCGACGGGCTCCAGCTCCTCGTCGAGCAACTGGAGCGCCGGATAGCCCTCCAGGGAGTGCGGACGGTTCCCGCAGTTCTCCAGATGCAGGCCCACGACACGCAGCCCCATGGCCGCGTCCCCGTCGTCGGCGAAGAGCCTCAGCCCCGACGCCGGGCAGGACCCCGCGGGCACCGGCGCCTCCTCGGCGGGCACCCGCTTCACGTCGGTGATCCGCACGTGCGCGGGGTCCAGAGGGCCGGCGCCGGCCAGACCGCTCCCGGCACCGTCGAGCGTGCGCCGCACGGTCCGCCCCGCACCCACGGAGGCGACGGTCTCCTCCCTGCTGGACATCGCCCTGCCCTGATCGTCGGTGAGGGTGAAGGTGACGGTGTAGGTGAAGGGCTCGTCCCCCTGATTGGTCACGTCGTACGCGACCACGCAAGCCGCTCCTCCACCACCGGAGCCGCCCCTCTCGGCCATGCCGACGACCCGGACCCCGCTGTCCCCCTGCCCGGCACCGGAGGCGGGGGAGGCGCCGGAGTCAGTGGAACCACTGGAGGTCCCGCCCCCGCACGACCCCTCCGAGCCACCCTCCCCGGCCGCGGTCCGGGTACCGCAGGCACCGAGCAGCAGACTGGCGACGAGGACACCGGAGACCGCGAGCGGCGTGCGGAGCGGGAGGGTACGCATCGCCCCACCCCACCAGTCCCACACCGCACCGACCGTGTCGGAAGCCACAGTTCCAGTCACAGCCGTGTCACAGCCCCGCCCCTCCGCCGCACCGCGCCGACCACCGCGACCAGAGCACTGGTCACGGCGACGCTCCCCACCAGGACCATCCCGGCGCCGACCACGAAGAGCCCGCTGGCATCGTCCGACCAGTCGTAGCCGGCGGAAACGGTCAGCCCCACGCCGACCCCGGTCACGGCACCCACGCCATGCCCCCGCCACGCCGCCCAGCACACCGGCACCAGCAGCGTCACCACGAGCCCGATCACCTGCCAGGCCTCGTACGGCCCGGTCGTCGACCCGTCGGGGTGCACGTCCCGCTCCTGGTCCCACCCCAGCCAGGCAGCCCACAGCCCCACCGCCACCGCGGCGACCACGAGCCCCGACACCAGCTCCGCAACGCTCTTCGATCGTCCCTGTCCCATACCCCGAGGGTTCCCGCCCGCCCCCGGACCGACCAGAGCGAAAGTACTCAGCCGTACCCAGGTACCGGCCCCCACCCCGAGGCACCGCGCACACGACGACGGCCCCCGACCGTGATGCCTGGTCAGGGGCCGTCAATCCGTGCGGTGGGTGTGGGATTTGAACCCACGGTGACTTGCGCCACGACGGTTTTCAAGACCGTTCCCTTAGGCCGCTCGGGCAACCCACCCCGCGTCGGCCGGTGATCGGCCGCGCGGGACCAGGGTAGCGGGTCCGTGCGGGAGCGGGTGGGTCAGTCGTCGCCGGTCTTGGAGCCGAGGGTGAGCTCGGCCGTGTGCTGCTTGCCGCCGCGTTCGTAGGTGACCGTGACCTTGTCGCCCGGCTTGTGGGTCCAGATCTCGCCGATCAGGGTCGGGCCGCTGTCGATCACCGTGTCGTCGAGCTTGGTGATGACGTCGCCCGGCTTGAGGCCCGCGGCGGCGGCGGGGCCGCCCGGCTCGACGGGCTCGGAGCCGCTGACGCCCTGCTCGGTGATCTTCGCGCCGTTGGTCGTCTCCTCCAGCGACACGGAGGCGCCGATCTTCGCGTACACCGGCTTGCCGGTCTTGATCAGCTGCTTGGCGACGAACTCCGCCTGGTTGATCGGGATGGCGAAGCCCAGGCCGATCGAGCCCGCCTGGCCCGCGCCGCCGAAGCCGCCGCCGCTCGTGGACTGGATCGCGGAGTTGATCCCGATGACGTTGCCCTGCGCGTCCAGCAGCGGACCGCCGGAGTTGCCCGGGTTGATCGAGGCGTCGGTCTGCAGGGCGCTCATGTAGGACGCCTTGCTGCTCGCGCTGCCGTCGCTGGAGGCCACAGGCCGGTTCTTGGCGCTGATGATCCCCGTGGTCACCGTGTTGGACAGGCCGAAGGGAGCGCCGATGGCGATCGTCGAGTCGCCCACGGCAACCTTGTCCGAGTCGCCGAGGGGCAGCGGGTTCAGGTCCGACGGGGCGTTCTCGAGTTTGATGACCGCGACGTCGTAGCCCTGGGCGTGGCCGACCACCTGGGCGTCGTACTTCTTGCCGTCGGGGAAGGTCGCGCTGAGCTTGCCGCCGTCGACCGCCTCCGCCACCACGTGGTTGTTGGTGACGATGTGGCCCTGCTTGTCGAAGACGAACCCGGTGCCGGTGCCGCCCTCGCCGTTGCTGCCCTCGGCCTGGATGGTGACCGTGCTCGGCAGTGCCTTGGCGGCGACGCCCGCGACCGTGCCCGCGTCGCGCTTGACCGAGCCGCCGGTGTCCGAGGCAGAGACCGTGGTGGAACCGGACTCGTCGTTGTTCTTGGCCAGCGTGTAGCCGAGGCCGCCGCCGAGCCCGCCCGCGACCAGGGCGGCGATCAGGAGCGCGGCGACCATGCCGCCGCGGCCGGACTTCGGCGCCGGCGGCTGGTACGAGGCGCCCCAGCCGCCTCCGGAGCCGTCCCCGCCTCCGCCGCCGTAGGACGGACCGGCCGGCGGCGGGGGCGGCGGCCAGGACGCGTCGGGCGCCGACGAGCCCGGGACTGCCTGGTGGGACGCGAAGCCCGGGGAGGTCGGGTGACCGCCGTGCGATTCCGCGCCGGCGGACGACGGCTGAGGCGCCGGCTGGTCCGGGTGGGGCGGCGGGGCCGGCTCGGAGGCTGCGGGAGATGCCACCGGCACGGGGGGTGCGGACGGGGCCGGGGGTACCACGGTGCCCTCGTTCTCGGTGCTCACAGCTTCTCTCCTCGATCCACTACTGCCGCTCGGGCGCACGGGTCGTGCTCGGCCACGTACACGCGCGCCGCTCCACGGCCCGGCGCGACGCGGCTGCGCATGTGGTGGTGCATGTGCATGTCCAGGCCATCAGCTTTTCCCACGAGCCGTCAGAGCACCATAAGCGGATGCTGTGCGTCGCGGCTGTTCCTTACACAGGCCATCCAAGACTAAACGGGCACGGGACCGATCGGTCCGACGGCACGTCCGCCCGCGCACGGGTGGCACCATGACGCGGTGACCCACGTACGACAGCAACCGATTCAGGTCGTCGCCCACCGCGGGGCCTCGGAGGACGCTCCCGAGCACACCCTGGCCGCGTACCGGAAGGCGATCGAGGACGGGGCGGACGCCCTGGAGTGCGATGTGCGCCTGACCGCCGACGGCCACCTCGTCTGCGTCCACGACTGGCGTGTCAACCGTACGTCCAACGGCCGCGGCGCGGTCTCGGCGCTGGAGCTCTCCGACCTGGCGGCCCTGGACTTCGGCGCCCGCAGGACCCGGGAGTTCTGGCGCACGCGCGACGAGCAGCCCGACTGGGAACACCGGCCCGAGGACCGGGAGGAGACCTCCGTCCTCACCCTGGAGCGGCTGCTGGAGCTGGTGTCGGACGCGGGGCGGCGGGTGGAACTGGCCATCGAGACCAAGCACCCCACGCGCTGGGCGGGGCAGGTGGAGGAGCGGCTGCTGGCGCTGCTGAAGCGGTTCGGTCTCGACGCGCCCGTCTCGGCCGCCGAGTCGCCGGTGCGGGTGATGAGCTTCTCGGCCCGCTCGCTGCACCGGGTGCGGGCCGCGTCCCCGACGCTGCCGACGGTCTACCTGTCGCAGTTCGTCTCACCCCGGCTGCGCGACGGACGGCTGCCGGCCGGTGTCCGGATCGCGGGCCCCTCGATCCGGATCGTGCGCCGGTACCCCGCCTACATCGAGCGTCTGAAGGCTGCCGGACACCAGGTGCACGTCTGGACCGTGAACGAGACCGCCGACGTGGATCTCTGCGCCGGCCTGGGCGTCGACGCCGTCATCACCAACCGGCCACGCGCGGTCCTGCAGCATCTCGGCCGCTGATTCGTCCGCAGACCTTGACCCGGCGAGCCGTCTGCCCCATTCTCCGGTCTCGGCCACACCGACGAAATCCAGCCACACGATTACGGGGAGTGCTCCGGCGCGTTCGGTGCGTGTTCGACCGTGTCGAATGCGTCACTGGGCGGGGACGGGCCGGTTTCCGGTTCAGGCCAGAAGGGCATCCACACCGTGGCGTGGGGCGAAGGAGGTCTCGGGGGTGGCGTTGGTGGTGGCACAGGAGGTGCCCACGTCGTCGAGCATGGCCGTTCCCCATGGCCCTGCGGGCGTGGGGAAAGCACGGCACCGGATGCGGGAGCAGTTGCGCAGGGGCGGTGTGGCGGAATCGGTCATCGACGACGCCGTGCTGGTCCTTTCCGAACTTCTCAGCAACGCGTGCAAGCACGGCCGTCCGCTGGGCGACGCACTGGCCGGGGACGGCGACGTCCGCGCGGCCTGGCAGGTGGACGCGAGAGGCCGGCTGCTGGTGGAGGTCACGGACGGTGGCGGACCGACCCGTCCGGCCCCGGCGACCCCGTCGGTCACCGCGCACGGCGGCCGCGGGCTGAACATCATCACGGCCCTCGCCGACGACTGGGGCGTACGGGACGAGGCCTGCGGAGACGTAACGGTCTGGGTCGTCGTCCACGACGACGTGCACGACCCGGACGCGGGGCGCCGGCGCGACGACTTCGCCACGCGGGTCGCGGCCCCGGCGGTGTCGGAGATCCCCGGGCTGGACTTCGCGGACGCCTTCGACGAGCTGGGCTGAGACCGGCCGTACGCGGCGGGGCCGGGCGCCGCACCCGGGCTGCGGGGCGGTGGGGTCCGGGTTCCGCGCGTGGAGGGCCGCGTGGTGCAGGCGACCCACTCCCCACAGGACGCGTCCGGCACGGCGCGCCGGGGGAGTTGTCCCGGCGGTGTCCACACGCGGCCCGTCGTCCACAGGGTCCCGTCGGCCGGGGCGCGAACGGCTAGGCTCGCGCCCGTACGAGTAGAGCCGTAACCGGGAGACACCCAGATGGCCAAGAAGCGACCCCAGACGAAGGCCAAGCGGCCCCAGCTCACCGACGGGGAGGTCCCGGTCGTCGGCGCCCGCGAGCCCTGCCCCTGCGGCAGCGGCCGCCGCTACAAGGCCTGCCACGGACGGGCGGCCGCACAGGCCACGACCGAGCTGGTGCAGCGCCCCTTCGAGGGACTGCCCGGCGAGTGCGACTGGGTGGCGCTGCGCGAGCTGGTGCCGGCGGCCACGGTCGGGCTGACGCTGAAGGACGGCCTGCCCGAGGGCGTTCCGTCGGTCACGCTGGCCACGGTGCTGCCGATGGCCTGGCCGGCCCTGCGCCGCGACGACGGCTCGGTGCTGCTCGGCCTGCAGAACGACACGGCGTCGGGCGACATCAGCCGCGACCTCGCGGACACCCTCCAGCGGGCCCTCACCGCCGCGCCGGGCACGCCGGTGCAGGGTCGCCGGGCGCCGGCCGACGGTCCCCGGCTGCAGGACCTGCTCGCGCCCGAGGGCGCTTTCGAGCCGGTGGTGCACGAGGGCTTCGAGTTCTGGGTCCCGGACGCGGAGAACGCCACGCCGGAGGTGGCCGCCTCCCTGGAGCGGGCGAACGCCGCGGCGATCCCGACCGTCCGGCTCCAGGGCGTGGACGCCGCCTACTGGTGCGAGACGCCGGACAAGAACCACCTGCGGTGGGTCATGCCGTACGGGGAGGAGCAGCTTCTGGACGCTCTGGCCCGGCTGCACGCGGCGGGCCGGTCGAGCCTCGGTGAGGGCACCCGGCTCGTGGGCTCCTTCCGTGCTCACGGGCTCACCGTCCCGGTCTGGGACCTGCCGAGCGGGGTCACCGCCGCAGACGTCGAGAAGCCGGCGGCCGAGTTCGCCGAGCGCCTCACCGAGGCCCTGGCCACGGACGCGCCGCTCACGCCCGATGAGCGCCGGGCACGCGGCGGCCTGGTCAACCGGCAGGTCACTCTCAGCTGAGTCACGGCCGGCACGCCTCGGTGTCCGTCCGGCTGACCGACCGGTCAGCCGGAGCACCGGCCCCGGAAGGGGTGACTCCAGTCACAACTCCCGGCGAAGACAGGCCAGTCGGTGACCGGAATACAAGAGATCGAATTTGCTAACAGCCGATCTCTTGTTACCGTTCCAGTAGCCCGGTTGCTGGTGCATCCCCCGTCGCCAGCAACCGGGTCTTTCCATGCCCGCCGACGTGCACGCGGTCCCGGTCTTCGCATCAACGGCCTTTTCCCGCAGGCATGTTGCTGCCGGTACGCAACAGCAGCGGCCCCTGCCCCACCCGGCCGACGAACTCCGCGACGGCGGTGTACCCGGCCGGCTCGCCCCGCAACGGCTCACGGGGCGTCTCGCACATGCCCGGCGCGTCCTCGGCGCCCACCGCGCAGCGCATCCGCAGGCTGTGACCGTCGGGCCCGAGGAGGCTCAGCACCATCTCCAGCGCCCCACCGGTCGCGTTGCGGTAGTAGGTCCGCGCCCAGGTGCCGGTGCCCTGCGTCAGCACGCAGGTCTGTGCCTCGACGCCCTCGGGCGAGGCGAGTTCGGGGCCGCAGCGCACGGCGGTGGCCAGGCCGAGCGGCAGCGTGGCGGGGTCGGGCCCGGCGCCGGACGGCGTGGCGCCGCCCTCGGACGGCGTGGCGCCGCCACCGGACCGTCCGGGCGCCGTGCCGTCACCGTCGCTCGGAAGCAGGCGCACCACGCCCGGGGCCCGGTCGTCGTCCTTGCCCCCGTGGGGCACCGGCCCCGCGGACGCCACGGCGAACGGCAGGACGGCCGCGCACACCACGGCACCGGCGAGGCCGTGGAGACGGAACCCGCGGCCGGCCGGGCGGCGGCGGTGCAGTCCACCGCGACGCGGCCTCGCGGCGCGGTGGTCCCCAGCTTGAAGCGGCATGGAGCGGACGATAACGACCCGGGCGGGCGCCGACTTCCGCGCGCGCCCGACACCCCTACAACTCGGGCGCGCTCACACCCGTACGGGTGAGGGCCTCGACGACCGCGTCCACCACGGCCTCCACGTCGGGCACCCAGGGCGAGGCGGAGCCGGGCAGCGGTGCCCGCTCCCAGCGGACGACGCCCCGGCCGGTCTCGGACGGGGGCAGGGCGAGATAGCCGCCCTCGCCGTGGAAGCGCAGGGAGCCGGGGACGAAGTCCTTGGCGTAGAGCAGCTCGCCGAGCTGCTCCATGGAGTACGGCCGGACCAGCAGCGACCAGCGGGTGGGCGAGGCGACGACCGGGCCGAGCCGCAGACCCGCGCGGTCGAGCGCGGCCAGGGCGCGGGCGGCCGGCAGGGCGGGCAGGGAGACGGCGCACGGGGCGTTGCCTCCGGTGGCCAGGACGATCGGCGCCGTCGGCCGGTTGGTCCACCACCAGCGCACCATGCGCTCGTCGGTGGTGGCGGCGAGGAGGCCGGGGTCGAAGGGGTGCGCGCCGGGCACCGTGCACTCGGGGTCGGGGCAGGCGCAGCGCGAGCGGGCCTGCGGGTCCGGCGCCACGCCCGGGAGTACGGGCCACCGCCACTGCGTCGCGTAGGTCAGGGCCGCACCGATCAGCTCAGGCCGTCCGCGGCCTCGCCGGGACAGAAGCCTGCGTCGCCTTCCGAGGATCTCGCGCATGAGCGCTCGTTCCTTTCCGTTGCACGCCTGGCAACACCGTGGTCGTCTCACACCATGTGTCGATCACTCGCTGTGCGTAGCTGGTGGCGCATCACACCCCTGCCGCGGGCAAGGGGAACCCCTGTGGTCCGAACTCTGACTGCGTCCGCGGCGGCCGGCGTCCATACTGCGTCCATCAAAAGCATGGGCCTGGCGCGGGGGTGGCGAAGTCTGGCGTTTGCCGTCCCGCGTATTTCTCTCCGCCTCCGCCACGGGAGGATGGGGCACGGTCGTCGGTGGATAGGACGCCCGGGTCCACCGCCAGGTTCCGGGTGGCCCCCAGCCACCCCTGGCTTTCACCGAGTACGTACCCATCACGACCGCTGTGACGCTCCGTGGAGCACCCCCAGAAGACCGCAACAAGACGTCCTCTGGGGCAGTTTCAAGCCAACTTTGCTTTTCCGCAAGGGGTTCGGAAAGGAGGCCGCTCGCACCCCACGGACACCAGGAATCCCAGCAGGACAATGCTGGACATCTCCTTACGAGTGCGTGTACATGTGGAGACACTGCTAGCGGCGCAGAATGACATGGGGGTTTGCGATGCTTTTGAGCAGTAAGCACCGGTCGGAAAGCCGGACGCCATGAACGCCCCGCACCCTGCGAAAGTGGCCGGAATCGATTCAACTGTGCCGTCCCCCGCACACACTGTCCCGCCCGCCGCGGCAGGCACCTCACCCGCCGCCCCGCCGAACGACCCGGGCGCACCGGGTGGGCCGGGCGCCCTGCTCCAGGACCGGCTCGCCGGCTGGGTGTCGGACCTGACGACCCTGCACGAGCTGACCGAGCGCCTCGTCCGCACCGACTCCCTCTCCGAAGCGCTCCAGGAACTGCTCCGCGCCGGCGCCGCCCTGGTGGGTGCCCGGCGCGGTCTCGTCGTCCTGGAACCGGCCGACGGGCTCGGCCCCGACAGCACCATCGGCCTCGGCCTGGCCCGCGCCGACCTCGGCCACATCGAGACGGTGCCGCGCAGCTCCCTGTCGTACGGACGGATCCTGGAGGGCCTGCCCGTCGCCGAGGGCGGCATCGCCGAACCCGACCTTTTCGCCGAGGAGGGCCTCGACCCCCGCCACCGCGAGGTCGCCGCCCGCCTCGGCTACGCCGCCAGCTACGCCCTGCCCCTGTCCACCGACCGCGCCGGCCGCCTCGGCGCCGCCGTCTGGCTCTACGACGAGCCGGCCGAACCGCGCGAGCGGCAGCGCCACCTCGTCGGGCTGTACGCCCGGTACGCCGCCGAGCACCTGACCCGGCTCCTGGAGACCGAGCGCACACGCGGCGACATGGCGACCATGGCCGAGGAACTGCTGCCCTCGCGCCTGCCCCGGGTGCCCGGTGTGCAGCTCGCCGCCCGCCGCCGCACCGGCCCGCGCGGCGGCGGCGACTGGTACGACGCCCTGCCGCTGCCGGACGCCGCGCTCGGTCTGGCCGTCGGCTCCGTCACCGGCTCGGGCCCCAGCGCCGTGGCCGCCACCGGACGGCTGCGCGCGTCCCTGCGGGCGTACGCCGTGATGGAGGGCGAGGACCCGGTCGCGGTCCTGTCCGACCTGGAGCTGCTGCTGCGGCTCACCGAGCCCGCCCGGTCGGCCACCGCCCTGTTCGGCTACTGCGAGCCCGCACTGCGCCGGATCACCCTGGCCGGCGCGGGCCACAGCCCGCCGCTGCTGATCGGCGAGCGGCGCACCGAGTTCGTGGAGACCTCCGTCTCCGCCCCGCTGGGCATGCTCGCCTGCTGGGAGGCGCCGAGCGCCGAGCTCCAGGCCGCGCCTGGAGAGACGGTCCTGCTGTACACCGACGGGCTGCTGCACCGCACCGGCGACCCGATCGACCGCGCCTTCGCCCGCCTGCACGCCGCGGCGGCCGGCGTACCGCGGGCCAAGCGGCACGACCCGGACGCCGTCGCCGACCATGTACTGCGCACGGTGCTGCCGGACGGCGCGGACGAGACGGACTCCGAGGAGGACGTCGTCCTGCTGGCCGTCCGCTTCGACCAGTGAGGCGCCGCCGCACGGTGTAACAGGTCCTTCGGCCCTGGGCCCCCTTCCGCACGACCGTACGATGGGGGTGGTCCAGTGCCGTATCAAGGAGGATGACCGTGGCGGAGGAGCTCACACCGGAGACCCCGGACGAGGCCGACGAGCCGATCAAGCAGCGGAAGAACGGCCTGTACCCGGGCGTGTCCGACGAGCTGGCCGAGAACATGAAGTCCGGCTGGGCCGACACAGAGCTGCACGACCTGCGGCCGATCGCCCAGGCCGCCGAGACCGCCGCCCGCCGCGCCGCGCTGTCCGCCCGCTTCCCGGGCGAGCGCCTGGTGATCCCCGCGGGCAACCTGAAGACCCGCTCGAACGACACGGAGTACGCCTTCCGCGCCTCGGTCGAGTACACGTACCTCACCGGTAACCAGACCGAGGACGGCGTCCTGGTCCTGGAGCCCACCACCGACGGCCACGCCGCGACGATCTACCTCCTGCCGCGCTCCGACCGCGAGAACGGCGAGTTCTGGCTGGACGGCCAGGGCGAGCTGTGGGTCGGCCGCCGCCACTCCCTCACCGAGGCCGAGAAGCTCTACGGCATCCCCGCCTCCGACGTGCGCGAGCTCGCCGGCGCGCTGCGCGAGGCCACCGGCCCGGTGCGCGTCGTGCGCGGGTACGACGCCGGTATCGAGGCGGCCCTGACCGACAAGGTCACCGCCGAGCGCGACGAGGAGCTGCGCGTCTTCCTCTCCGAGGCCCGTCTCGTCAAGGACGAGTTCGAGATCGGCGAGCTGCAGAAGGCCGTCGACTCCACCGTGCGCGGCTTCGAGGACGTCGTGAAGGTCCTCGACAAGGCCGAGTCGACCAGCGAGCGGTACATCGAGGGCACCTTCTTCCTGCGCGCCCGCGTCGAGGGCAACGACGTCGGCTACGGCACCATCGCCGCCGCCGGCCCGCACGCCTGCACGCTGCACTGGGTCCGCAACGACGGCCCGGTCCGCTCCGGCGACCTGCTGCTGCTCGACGCGGGCGTGGAGACGCACACGTACTACACGGCCGACGTCACGCGCACGCTGCCGGTCAACGGCCGCTACAGCGAGCTCCAGAAGAAGATCTACGACGCGGTGTACGACGCCCAGGAGGCGGGCATCGCGGCCGTGCGGCCGGGCGGCAAGTACCGCGACTTCCACGACGCCGCGCAGCGTGTCCTGGCCGAGCGGCTCGTCGAGTGGGGCCTGGTCGAGGGCCCGGTCGAGCGTGTGCTGGAGCTGGGCCTGCAGCGCCGCTGGACGCTGCACGGCACCGGTCACATGCTCGGCATGGACGTCCACGACTGCGCCGCCGCGCGCGTGGAGTCCTACGTCGACGGCACCCTGGAGCCCGGCATGGTCCTCACCGTCGAGCCCGGACTGTACTTCCAGGCCGACGACCTGACCGTGCCCGAGGAGTACCGGGGCATCGGCGTCCGCATCGAGGACGACATCCTCGTCACCGAGGACGGCAACCGGAACCTCTCCGCCGGCCTGCCGCGCCGGTCGGACGAGGTCGAGGCGTGGATGGCCTCGCTCAAGGGCTGACGTCCCGCGGGTCTTCGAGGGCCGGGCGCCGACCGGGTGCCCGGCCCTTTCCGTGCCCGTGCATGCGTGCTCGCGCTGTCGCCCGTGCGTCAGACCGCCACGAGGGGCGCGTCCTCGCGCCACTTGAGAATCTTGTCGAAGCTCACCACGGCGCCCGGCCGTCCCGGCGTGCTGCCGATGTGGACGTGGTCGGCCAGCTCCCGGATGAGGCACAGCCCCCGGCCGTGCTCGGCGTCGGCCGGCACCGGACGGGGCGCGCCCCGGGTGCGGCCCGGGGCGGGCTCGAACCCGGGACCCGTGTCGGCGACCTCGATGCGGCAGCGTTCGCCGTCCAGGTACGCCGTGACGCGGTACGCCTGCGCGGGGTCGCCGGAAGAGCCGTCACCGCCGTGCTCGACGGCGTTCGCACAGGCCTCGCTCAGCGCGACGGAGAGGTCGAAGGAGATGTCGGGGTCGACGCCCGCGGTCTCCATCGTGCCGAGCAGCAGGCGGCGGGCCAGGGGCACGCTCGCAGCCTCGCACCGCAAATGGAGTGACCACCAGATGCTCATGCTCCAGCCTCCCGGCCGCGGCTCGACATACCGTTACGTATTGCCCCCTGTCCCCGGGCGTAAGCGCAGTGTCCGCACCGGAACCCCCGGACGGCGGATGCGAGCGCCCCGCCGAACGGTGTATGTGGGACAGCTCTCATCAAGACCGGCCATCCGGTCGTACCGCATCTTGCGGACCTGCCGTACGGCGCGGGGGTCGCCAGTGCGATGATGAGGCCGCCATGACTGCCCCCCACCCGCCTTCGGCACGCTCCGGGAACGACCTCCGGATTCTGCGGGCCGCGGTGTTCGCCGCGGTCTGCGTCGTGCTGGCCGCGGCGGGGCACACCTTCGCTTCCTGCGCCACCGTTCCCCTGTGGACGCTGGGCGCGGGATTCCTCGGGGCGGTCCTGGTCGCCGCGCCCCTCGCCGGGCGCGAGCGTTCCCTGCCCGGGATCGCGGTGCTGCTGGCGGTCGGACAGACCGCCCTGCACACGGTGTTCGGGCTCGGCCAGCACGGGGCCGCCGCGGTCACGACGACGGCCTCCGCCGGCGGGGCGGGCGCGCTGTCCGACACCTCGCTGGTCCAGCAGGCCGCGCGCCTGGTCTGCGGGACCACCGCGGCGGCGATCAGCCCGGCCCAGGCGCAGCGGATCCTCACCGACGCACGGCTCGCACCGGGTGCCGGCGCCCACACCGGAGCGGCACATCACCCGGCGGACGCCCTGTCCGCGGCAGCCGGCCCTTCCGTCTCGCTGCTGCCGTCCCTGCCGATGCTGCTCGTCCACGTCCTCGCGGCCCTCGCCGCGGGCTGGCTGCTGCGGCGCGGGGACCTGGCCGTGGCGCGGCTCGTCACGCTGTCGGCGCACTCGGCCCAGTCGATGGCCGAGGGAGCGCTCGTCCGCGCCCTGCGCGCCGCGCTCGCCCTGGTACGCGCCCTGCACGGCGGTCTCGCGGGCGCACCCCGCACGGGACCGCGCCCGCCGCGCACCTACCTGCTCGTGCCGCCGCGACCGCACACCGCCGCTCTCCAGCACACCGTGATCAGGCGCGGTCCGCCGAGCGCCCTCGCCCTCGCCGCCTGACACGACGCGACCACCGACCGCCGTACCGCTTCCGCCTCACGGGCCGGAGTGACGGAGGGGGGGCCGCCGTCGTGCGGCCCGCGCGCGCGTGCGCGCCTTCCTCCCAGCACCTCCGACACCGGCTCCTGGCCGGTCACACACGAAGCGGAGCAGTCCGTCCATGAACGTTTCCCGTATCGCCGCCGCCGGCACCGCGGCCGGCATCGCCGTCCTCGCGCTGTCCGCCCCCGCCTTCGCGCACGTCAGCGTGCAGCCGGAGGGCAAGGCCGCCAAGGGCGGTTACGCGGTCGTCGACTTCAAGGTCCCCAACGAGCGGGACAACGCCTCCACCACCAAGCTGGAGGTCACCATCCCCGCCGACCACCCGCTGGCGTCCGTGATGCCGCAGCCGGTGGCCGGCTGGAAGGCCGAGGTCACCAAGGCCAAGCCGGCCAAGCCGCTGGAGTCGCACGGCAAGCAGATCACCGAGGTCGTCACCAAGGTGACCTGGACCGCCGAGGGCAAGGGCATCGAGCCCGGCTACTTCCAGAAGTTCCCGCTGTCCGTCGGCGCGCTGCCCGAGGACACCGACCAGCTGGTCTTCAAGGCGATCCAGACGTACTCCAACAAGGAGGTCGTGCGCTGGATCGAGGTGCCGCAGGAGGGCCAGGAGGAGCCCGACAACCCGGCGCCCGTGCTCGAACTGACCGCCGCCGAGGACGACGCCCACGGCGCGGCGGGCGCGAAGGCCGGCGCCGACGCCGAGTCCACCGCCCAGCACACCGCGGCCGACAGCTCAGCGGACTCCGGCGACAGCAGCGACACCACCGCCCGCGTCCTCGGCATCGCCGGCATCGTCGTCGGCGCGGCGGGCGTCGCGTACGGCGTCCTCGCCGGCCGCCGCCGGGACACCCGCGCCTCGGCGTAACCGCACCCCCGCCGGGGGGGGCCGCGGCGGGGGGGCGGGCCACCCGCGCCCACCCCCGGACAACACAAAA
>NZ_JBEZVJ010000022.1:0-70256 GCF_040636935.1 Streptomyces sp. NPDC032940
TGGTACTGCAGGGGGGACCCTGTGGGAGAGTAGGACGCCGCCGAACAATTATTCCGGGAAACCCCGCACCTTACGGTGCGGGGTTTTCTGCGTTTAGGCTCGCTCATATGCGCTACGAACTGGTTGTCTTCGACAATGACGGGGTCCTGGTCGACAGTGAGCCGATCTCCAATCGGCTGCTGGCCGCCTATCTGACCGAGCTGGGGCATCCGACGACGTACGAGGAGTCCTTGCGCGACTACATGGGGGCCGCGATGCACCGGGTCCACGACACGGTGCTGGAGCGGTCCGGACGGCGGCTCCCGGACGATTTCGACAAGCTCTTCCACGAGCGGGTGTTCGCGGCCTTCGCACAGGACCTGGAGCCCGTTCCCGGGGCCGCCGATGTGCTGGAGAAGCTCGCCGCCGACGACGTGCCGTACTGCGTGGCCTCGTCGGGGAGCCACGAGCGGATCCGGGTGGGGCATCGGAAGACCGGACTGGACCGGTGGTTCGACGACGCACGGATCTTCAGTGCCGAGGACGTGGGCCGCGGGAAGCCGGCACCCGACCTCTTCCTGCACGCGGCCGAGCGCATGGGCGTCGCGCCGGAGCGGTGCGTGGTGATCGAGGACAGCGCGCTCGGCGTGCAGGCGGCCGTCGCCGCCGGGATGGACGTGTACGGGTTCACCGGGATGACGCCCGCCGCCAGGCTCTCCGGGGCCACCGGACTCTTCGGTGACATGGGGGAGTTGGCTGACCTGCTCGTATGACCCGAGGCAGCGCGCGTGCGCTGACATTTGTCATGTGTAGCTCCGGACGGTTGTTTCTACTGGGGGACCGTGTCCGGCCGCGAAGCTGTGTGCATGACGACGAACACGGGCACGGACAACAGGCGGCAGGGCAGGCGTCGTACCTTCGGCTCCGTCCTCCTGGACGTGGGGGTACCGGTCGGGTCGTACTACCTCTTCAAGGGTGCGTTCGGGATGAGCTCCGTCGCGGCGCTCGGCTGGAGCAGTGTCGTGCCGGTGCTGCGTACCGGGTGGGGGCTGCGCACGCACCGTGAGGTGAACGGGCTGCCCGTGCTGATCCTGCTGGCGAACCTCGCGGGGCTGCTGCTCAGCTTCGGCACGGGGGACGCCCGGCTGATGCTGCTGAAGGACAGTGCGATCAGCAGCGTGGTGGGCATCGTGATGCTGGCGTCCGTGCCCATGGGGCGGCCGATGATGACGGCCAACCTCAAGCCGTGGCTGATCAAGGGCGACGAGCGGCGGGAGGCCGCCTGGGAGCGGCTGCGGCGGGAGTCGGTGGCGTTCCGGCGGGCGGAGCGGGCGTTCACGACGGTGTGGGGTGTGGCGTTCGTCGGGGAGTGTGCGGTGCGGGCCGTGGGCGCCTACACGGTTCCCGTGGACACGATGGTCTGGCTGGGGACGGTCGTCATGGTCGCCACGATGGTGCTGGCGTTCGTGGTCAGCGGCGCCCTGGGGGCCGGCCCGATGGCGCACATGATCGGTGCCGCCGTCGCCGCTGACTGCTGTGGACCGGTCTCCTCTCCCCTCGCCGGTGCCGTGTCCTCTCCCGTCTCCGTCGGCCTGCCCGGCGAAGGTGAGAAGAATTCATCTTTGGCGGGATCTACCCACCGGTAGGCCGGGGCCCTACGCTCGCCGCCATGACAGATGTGCTGCGGCGCGGCAGGGCCTCCTTGGCGTTCGGCTTCTTCGCGCAGGGCGTCGCCTTCGCTCTGCTCGTGACGCGCATCCCCGCCATCCAGGACCGGTACGGCGTCTCCGACGCGCTGCTGCCGGTCTTCCTGGCCGCCGTCCCCGTCCTCGCCGGTGCGGGGAGCGTCGCGACGGAGCGGCTGGTGCGGCGGGTACGGCCCAGTCGGGTGCTGCGCTGGTCCCAGCCCGTGGTGCTGCTGGCGCTGCTCGGCGTCGGCGCGGGGGACCGGATGGCGGCGCTGGCCGCGGCGCTGGCGGTGTTCGGGCTGGCGGTGGGGGCGCTGGACGCCTCGATGAACATGCTCGGGGTGAGCCTCCAGCGGGCGTACGGGCGGAGCATCATGCTCGGGTTCCACGCGGCGTACAGCCTGGGCGGGATCCTGGGGGCCTCGCTGGCGTGGGTGGGGGCGCACTGGGAGCTGGCGCTGTGGGTGTCGTATCTCCCGGCGGTGGCGGTGCTGTTGCCGGCCGCGCTGGTGGGGAGCCGGTGGTACGTCGACGGGGAGCGGACGGACGCCGGGGTGGAGGCATCGGCGAGTGAGGGCGCGGGCGGCGGCGGTGGTGCGGGCGTCGGTTTCAAGATGCTGCTGCCGCTGTGTCTGGTGATGACGTTCGCGTACATCGGGGACTCGACGGTCTCCAACTGGAGCGCGAAGTACCTCCAGGACGTGCTGGGGAGCTCGGAGCAGCTGGCGACCGTTCCGTACAACGTGTACATGGTGACGACGCTGGTGGGGCGGGCCGTCGGGGACTTCGGGGTGCGGCGGCTGGGGGCCGTCGCGGTGGTGCGGGGCGGGGCCGTCGTCGCCGCGGGCGGGTTCGCGGTGGTGGCCGTGGCGCCGGGGGCGTGGGTCGGGATGCTCGGCTTCACGCTGCTGGGGCTGGGGCTGTGCGTGCTGGTGCCGCAGACGTTCGCTGCGGCGGGGCGCCTGTTCCCGGGGGCGTCCGACGCGGCGGTGGCGCGGCTCAACGTCTTCAACTACGTCGGCTTCCTCGTCGGTTCGCCGTTGGTGGGCGCGCTCGGCGATGCCTGGAGCTATCGGGGGGCCATGCTGGTGCCGATGGTGTTGGTGCTGGTGACACTGGGGTACGCCAGGTCCTTCGAGGCTCAACCGGGCCGATACGGTGGCGGGCATGAGCGGCCGCGCACAGCTGATGTGGGACGAGGCAGTAACGGGCTATGACTTCGGTCCGGACCATCCGATGGATCCGGTCCGGCTCGCCCTGACGCGAGGACTGGTCGGTGCCCTGGGGCTCGACCGGGAGGTGGAGGTCGTCGCGGCGAAGGCGGCCGGGGAGTCGACGCTGCGCCTCGTCCACCGTGAGGACTACATCGACGCGGTGAAGGCGGCGTCGGCGGACCCGGGCGCGGCGGACGCGTCGTACGGGCTCGGGACGATCGACGATCCGGCGTTCGCGGGGATGCACGAGGTGTCCGCGCTGATCGCCGGGCAGTCGGTGGGTGCGGCGGAGGCGGTGTGGCGGGGGGACGCGCTGCACGCGGTGAACTTCGCGGGCGGGCTGCACCACGCGATGCCGGGGGCGGCGTCGGGGTTCTGCGTCTACAACGACGCTGCGCTGGCGATCGCGCGGCTGCTGGAGCTGGGGGCCGAGCGGGTCGCGTACGTGGACGTGGACGTGCATCACGGGGACGGGGTGCAGGCGGCGTTCTGGGAGGACCCGCGGGTACTGACGATCTCGCTGCACGAGCATCCGCGGTCGTTGTTCCCGCAGACGGGGTGGCCGGAGGAGACCGGGGCCGACTGCGCGGAGGGGTCGGCCGTGAACGTGGCGCTGCCGGCGGGTACTGGTGACGCCGGGTGGGTGCGGGCGTTCCACGCGGTGGTGCCGGAGCTGATCGCGGACTTCCGGCCGCAGGTGCTGGTGACGCAGCACGGGGCCGATACGCACTTCGAGGATCCGCTGGCGCATCTGGCGGTGTCGCTGGACGCGCAGCGGGCCGTGCAGGTGGCGTGTCACGAGCTGGCGCACGAGTACGCCGGGGGGCGGTGGGTGGCGCTGGGCGGAGGCGGCTACGCGGTGGTGGAGGTCGTGCCGCGGTCGTGGACGCATCTGGTGGGGATCGCGGCGGGGCGGCCGGTGGAGCCGGAGACGGTGATTCCGGAGGGGTGGCGGCAGGAGGTGTTCGCGCGGACGCGGCAGTTGGGACCGATGCGGATGACTGATGGGCGGTGGCCGGTGTCGTGGGCGGCGTGGGAGGCGGGGTACGACCCTGCGGACCGGTTGGATCAGGCGGTGGTGGCGGCGCGGCGGGCGGTGTTTCCGTTGCGGGGGTTGCTGGCGTGACGGTGGGGTTGGGCGGGGTGTTTGTGGCTCGGTGTGGGTGGGGTGCCCGGCGCTGATGCTGGGCGGGCGGGTAGCGCAGCCCGGCGTGACGGGGTGCGCTACCCCGCGCTCGGCTTCTCCCCCAGGCTGGCTTCTCCCCCCACGCTCGGCTTCGCTCGCGCGGGGGGACCCCCATGAGCGGGGGCCCCACCGCCCCTGGGGGCACCTCTCAGGCCATTCAGGCACTGGGGGAGGCACCACTCTGCCCGCAGCTGAGTGGGGGGGAGTTAGGCCGTCCGTGGGGCGTGTTCGGGATTCTGCGGGGCCGGGGGTGGTGGTGCGGCAGGATTGGTGGGGTGTTGAGCCGTGGAGCTCTTCGGGCTCATCTTCTGGATGTCCGTCTTGCGGGGGCCGTGGCCACTCCTCGGGAGGTGAGTCTGCGGAGTTACCGGTTGTTCGCCGCCCGGGATCCACGGGTGCTGCTCGGGATCGATCCGGAGGGCGACTGGGGGCAGCGGGAGCTGCTCGGACTGATGGCGCGCAGGTGTGGTGTTTCGGCCGATCCACGGCATACTTCGGGCCAGGATGTGATCGACCCCGAGCGGACGCTGGCGGCGCTGGACGCCTTCGCCGGCCGTCTCGGGGCGGTGGCCGGGCGTCGCGCTCCGGTCCTCCTGGGCACCGGACACCCGCATCGGCTGCTCGGTTTCTACGTCGCCCTGGCCGACGCCCTGTCGGCGGCGGGATGTGCTGTCCTCACCCCGGCGCAGGGTCGCCGTGTCGACATAACGACCCGGTTCGGTCTACGCACCCATCACCTCGAGTACGTCCGCGGAGTCGCGTTGGTGCGGGAGGCCGGCGTGCGGCGCGCCGGTTGTGAGCCCGGCGCACACACGCACTCGCCGCTCCCGGTTCGGACCGCGCTGGCTGGGGCGGCCGAGGCCGGCGGGCCGCTTCCGGAGTTGGTGATCGGGGACCACGGCTGGGTCTGCGGGGCAGGTCAGCTGGGGTTCGAGGCCATCGGGCCGGGCGATGTGAACGATCCCGCGCTCTTCGTGGGTGAGGCCGAGGGGTCGGTGTCCGTCGCCGTTCCGCTTGATGACGGTGTGCGGCCCGAGTACTACCGGCCCCTCATCCGCTACGTACTCAATCGGGCGTGTCTGTCCCAGTAGGACGCCGATGGGTGCACCTCTTCCCCATTCGCATCACCCGCACCTACATTGGGGAGTGAGCACGCAGCGACGAAGAGTCACCGGAAGGGGAAGCCGGTGGCCGTCGAGTGCGGAAGGTGCAGGTGTGTCATGGCTGCAGCTGGCGAAAGGCCTCTGAACGAGGTTCAGTTCCTTACCGTGGCGGAGGTCGCCTCGGTGATGCGCGTCTCCAAGATGACCGTGTACCGGCTGGTGCACAGCGGTCATCTGCCCGCGATCCGGGTGGGACGGTCGTTCCGTGTCCCGGAGCAAGCGGTTCACGAGTACCTTCGCGAGAGCTATGTGGGGGTGGAAACGGCCTGACGACCTCGATTACGACCTCAGCGCTCGGGCGGGTAGGCTAGCCCCTCGTAGGTCGTGTGGGCCCATGGCGCCCAAACAACCGAGTGATGAGAAGTGAGCGAGGGTAGTCGTGGGCTCTGTTATCAAGAAGCGGCGCAAGCGGATGGCCAAGAAGAAGCACCGCAAGCTGCTCAAGCGCACGCGCGTTCAGCGTCGCAACAAGAAGTAAGCGACGCTGCGCCGTCAGCGTGTCCTGTGGCCCCCCACCGCATCCGGTGGGGGGCCACAGTCGTCTCGAGGGGTCGGCGCGGCGCCGTGGTGGGCTCGTCACGGTGTCTTCGGGCGGGTGCGAAATCTCGTCACGTGCTGCATCCGGCGGTCATCACGGCGCAACACCGACCGGCTAAGTTGGCCCGCGGACGGGAACGCGGCAGGGTACGGGGTAGGGGCGAGAGGAAGGCGCGGATCTTGGGCAAGGTCGTGCTCGTGACCGGGGTGGCCCGTCAGCTGGGCGGCCGGTTCGTCCGGCGCATCCAGCGTGATCCCGACGTGGACCGGGTCGTCGCCGTGGACGCCGTCGCGCCGGAGCACCATCTGGGCGGCGCCGAATTCGTCCAGGCCGACATCCGGCAGTCGGCGATCGGGCGGGTGCTGGCCGAGACGGGCGCCGACACGGTCGTCCACATGGACGTGACCGGCATGCCGCTGGGCGGCGGCAGCCGCACCTCGGTCAAGGAGACCAACGTCATCGGCACGATGCAGCTGCTCGGCGCCTGTCAGAAGTCCCCGACCGTGAAGCGGCTCGTGGTCAAGTCCAGTACGAACGTCTACGGTTCCGCACCTCGCGACCCGGCCGTCTGCACCGAGACCACCGCGCCCAAGTCGCTGCCCAGCGGCGGATTCGCCAAGGACGCCGTGGAGGTCGAGGGGTATGTGCGGGGCTTCGCTCGCCGTCGGCCGGACGTCGCGGTGTGCGTGCTGCGGTTCGCCAACATCCTGGGCCGGAGCGCGGAGACGCCGCTCGCGTCGTACTTCGGGCTGCCGGTGCTGCCGACGGTGTTCGGCTACGACCCGCGGCTGCAGTTCGTGCATGAGGACGACGTGATCGAGGTGCTGCGGCTCTCCTCGCACGAGCCGCGGCGGGGCACGCTGAACAGCGGCACGTTCAACATCGCCGGCGACGGTGTCCTGCTGCTCTCCCAGTGCTCGCGCCGGCTGGGGCGCCCCACGGTGCCGCTGCTGCTTCCGGCGGTCACCTGGGCGGGCTCCCTCGTGCGTACGCTGGGGATGACGGACTTCTCGCCGGAGCAGATCCGGCTGCTCACCCACGGACGGGTCGTGGACACCACGCAGATGCGCGAGACCCTGGGCTTCAGGCCGAAGTACACGACGGCCGGGACGTTCGCGGACTTCGTGCGCGGCCGCGGCCCGGGGCTGCTGCCGCCGGAGGCCCTCGCGGGGGCCGTCGACCGGATCGCGGAGCTGTCCCTGCGGGGCAGCGGCCACCTTCCGACGCAGAGCGCCAACTGAGGAGCGCAACAACGATGGCGGACGCCAAGGTCATTCCGTTCGACGACGACCGGTCCCGGGGGAGCGGCGGGAGTGCGGGACAGCGCCCGGCGCGGCGCCGCGGCGGGGGGAACCGGTCCAAGGGCGGTGCGGGGGAGTCCGTACCGGTGCGCGAGGTGCAGCCGTTGCCCGTCCGCGGGGCGGCGGACGACGACCCCGGGACCGACGGGTCGCCGACGGCTCGCGAGGACGGCGGCGAGGTGCCGGCCCAGGACACGGAGGGCGGCCTGGAGCGTCGGGTGGCGGCCGGTCTGGCCTTTCTGCGGCGCCGTCTCACCGGGGACTACGAGGTCGACGACTTCGGCTACGACGCCGAACTCACCGACCAGGTGCTGATGTCGCTGCTGCGGCCGATGTACGAGAAGTACTTCCGGGTCGAGGTGAAGGGCGTGGAGAACATCCCGGCGGAGGGCGGTGCGCTGATCGTCGCCAACCACTCCGGGACGCTGCCCCTGGACGGCCTGATGATGCAGGTCGCCGTGCACGACCACCATCCGGCCGACCGGCATCTGCGGCTGCTGGCGGCGGACCTGGTCTTCGTGCTGCCGGTGGTGAACGAGCTGGCCCGCAAGCTCGGTCACACGCTGGCGTGTGCGGAGGACGCGGAACGGCTGCTGGCCCAGGGCGAGCTGGTCGGGGTGATGCCGGAGGGCTTCAAGGGCATCGGCAAGCCGTTCGGCGAGCGCTACAAGCTGCAGCGCTTCGGGCGGGGCGGCTTCGTGTCGACGGCGCTGCGGCAGGGGGCGCCGATCGTTCCCTGCTCGATCGTCGGGGCGGAGGAGATCTACCCGATGATCGGGAACTCGAAGACGCTGGCACGGCTGCTGGGTTTCCCGTACTTCCCGCTGACGCCGACCTTCCCGTGGCTCGGTCCGCTGGGCGCGGTGCCGCTGCCGACGAAGTGGACGATCCAGTTCGGAGAGCCGATTCCGACGGACGGCTATCCGCCTGAGGCCGCCGAGGACCCGATGCTGATGTTCAACCTGACGGACCAGGTCAGGGAGCAGATCCAGCACACGCTGTACAAGCTGCTGGTGCAGCGTAGGTCGGTGTTCTTCTGAGGTAGGGCCGGGTGTGACGGCAGGGTGCGGTGAGTCGGCGGACGGAGTCCGGCGCAGCCGGGCGAAGCCCGCGAAGCGGTGCGAGGTCGGCGGTGTGGATGGGCTCCAGCACACGCTGTACAAGCTGCTGGTGCAGCGTAGGTCGGTGTTCTTCTGACGCCTTCCGTCCGCGGTGGCGTTCGGAGGTGGGGTGCCCCTTGGTGCCGGGGCACCCCACCGTGTCAGTCCGCGTCCTCGCCGTGGATGCCCAGGCCCGGCAGCAGACCGGGGAGCAGGGGCGGGAGGGTGACGTCCGGCTCGGGGACCGGCGCCTCGTCGCCGGGGGACGGGGAGGCGGCGCTGCCGCTGGGCTTCGGCGGGTCGAGCAGGCCGCCGGTGCCGCCGCCGAGCAGCCCGTCGTCGGTGCCACCGGCGGCCGCGGACTCGCTGGGGCCGCCGCTGCCGGTGTGCGCGCCGTCGGACGGGACGCCGCTGCCGGTGCCGGGGGCCGCGGAGCGTCCGGTGCCGGGGGCATCGGACGTCGCCGTGCCGGAGCCGGACGGGCGCCCGTCGTCGGGGGTGTCGCCCTCGGCCGAGGGCCGGGGGAGCAGCGACTCCAGCGGGGCGACGTCGCTCTCTATGGCGTCGAACACCGACGTCACCTCTTCGCTGACGTCCCCGAGTTGCACGGGCAGCCGCTCGCGCAGGGTGCCCCAGGTCTCCCGGTGCGAGCGGGAGAAGGCGGACAGCGCCTGCATGGGGCCGAGGGAGTCGGGGTCTCGGGCGTAGACCGCGCTGAGCAGGCGGTGGCCTTCGGCCGCGTCGTGCCGCATGCCGGACAGGGCGCGGCGGACCTCGCCGAGGGCCTCGTGGTCGAGGGGGCCGCTGCGACCGCGCTCCATGAGGCGGCGGGCCTCGTTCAGCCGGGTGGAGGCCAGGTCGAGGTAGGCACGGCCGCGTTCGTCGTCGTTGTCGGCGAGGCCGAGCTTGAAGTCCTCTATGCCGCGCTTGAGGCCGTAGAGCGAGTCACCGGGCAGCGCGTCCGAGCTGGCAGCGGCGACTCCGCCGAGGGCTCCGGCGGCGACACTCACGCTCAGGCCGCCCGCGGTGAGGCCCTTGGCCAGCCGGGAGCGCGGCCGGAACTTTCCCAGCGGGGTCGCCCGATGGGCGCCACGGGCCCGGCGCTGCTCGGGCACCGAAGGGTCCGTCGCCCCGCCGCCCGCGGTGCCCTCCTGCATCATGGCCTCGAACGCGGCCACCAGCTGGGCCCGCTGGACGACCTTGACCTCGGGATCCAGCTCCGGCCGGGGCAGCGTCTCCAGGCCAGAGGCGAGGGACAGCAGACGTCCCTGCCCGGTCTGGTCCGCGACGGCCCCGGCGGGTGCCGGTCCTTCGGACTGCTCGGCCGCCGCCCCGGTATCGGACTGCTCCTCCAGAGCCTGGGCGAAGGCGTTCGCCCGCCGGTGCGCCGATACGTTCGCGATCACTGGCGGCACCTCCTCTCGTCATGACGGTCGACTCCCCAGGGGGTCCTGAGGGTTGCACACCCCGGACGGAACCACACGAACGTGTGGCGGGAGCCGGTCGGGGAGCGACCACAGGGAGCCTGCATCCCGCACAACGAGCGGCGCGGCACTTGGGTTACGGACGACGGAGGACCGGACCGCGCTCTCAACACACCGTGACCGAAGGTGACTTGAGGAATGCAGAGGGTGGTGGCGCCTCGGGGGGCGCCGGGGACTCAGCGGGCGTCGTCCGGCAGCAGTCGGGCGAGGGTGCGGACGGCCCGGTACTGGAGGGTCTTGATGGCGCCCTCGTTCTTGCCCATCACGCGGGCGGTCTCGGCGACCGAGAGGCCCTGGAGGAAGCGGAGGGTGACGCACTCCTGCTGCTGCGGGTTGAGCCGCCGTACGGCGTCGAGCAGGGCGGCGTTGGAGAGGGACTCGAGGACGGAGTCCTCGGGGGAGCGCTCGACCTCGTTGGCGTCGAGCATCTCGCCGGTGGTGACCTCGAGGCGGAAGCGGCTGGACTTGAAGTGGTCGGCGACGAGGTTGCGGGCGATGGTCACGAGCCAGGCGCCGAAGTCGCGCCCCTGCCAGGTGAAGGTGCCGATGCGGCGCAGGGCCCGCAGGAAGGTCTCGCTGGTCAGGTCCTCGGCGGTCGCCTTGCCGCCGACGCGGTAGTAGATGTAGCGGTAGACGGTGTCGCTGTACTGGTCGTAGAGCCGCCCGAACGCGTCGGCCTCGCCGGCCTGGGCCCGTTCGACCAGGTCCATCATGCGGGCGCTGTCGCTGTCCGCGGCGGGGCGGCGGTGGGTGGCGGCGGCCCCGGACGAGGACGACCGCGCTCGTCTGCCGACGGCGGCGCTGCCCTCGGCCAGTGCATAGCACGGGCCGGCGGGGGCGGTGGCCGTGGCGAGGGCGGGGACGGCGTACGCGGTGGGGACGAAGACGCGCAACAGGTCCTGGGCTGATTTGACCGTTGCGCGCAGCGTAGCCAGGCCCGAGGCGTCAACCCCGACGTGTGGGTACACGGGACTCCCAGAGGCAGAGCTTCCATCACGTGCAGTACGGAACCGTTCACCCGTCGTAGCGAAGGTGGGGCACCGGATTGCGTCTGAGGAGAATAACGCTTCGTACAGGTGCTGCTACGCCCAGTTGCTCAAATCATCGATTACGTCGCTTCCGTAGCCGATTGACGCCCGGTCAGGTGCTGGAGATTGATCGCTTGACGACCGAAACGGTTCGGGTTCCTGGTGGCTACAGTGCGTGTTGTGCTCGAAGTGAAAGAAGAGGACTGAAGCGCGTCCCTGGGGGGTAGGTCGCCCCGGATCAGCGGCGGCGACGGTGCAGGGCGATGGCCGCGGCCGTGCCGCCCGCCACGGCGCCGACGCCCGCGGCGGCGGGGATGCCGACCTTGGCCGCCTTGCGCCCCGTGCGGTAGTCGCGCAGCCGCCACTCGAGCTCGCGAGCGTGTTTGCGCAGTTTGGAGTCGGGATTGATCGCGTAGGGATGGCCGACCAGCGACAGCATCGGGATGTCGTTGTGGGAGTCGCTGTAGGCGGCGCAGCGGGACAGGTCCAGGCCCTCGGCCGCCGCGAGCGCGCGTACCGCCTCTGCCTTGGCGGGGCCGTGCAGCGGCTCGCCGACCAGCTTGCCCGTGTAGACGCCGCCGATCGACTCGGCCACCGTGCCGAGCGCGCCGGTCAGGCCCAGCCGGCGGGCGATCACCTGGGCGATCTCCACCGGGGCGGCCGTGACCAGCCAGACCTTCTGTCCGGCGTCGAGGTGGGCCTGGGCGAGGGCGCGGGTGCCGGGCCAGATCCGCTCGGCCATGTACTCGTCGTAGATCTCCTCGCCGATCGACTTCAACTCGGAGACGCGGTGGCCCTTGACGATCGACAGGGCCGAGTCGCGGGCGTCCTGCATGTGTTCCGGGTCCTCGATGCCGGCGAGGCGGAACCACGCCTGCTGCCAGGCGAACCGGGCCAGGTCGCGGGTCTCGAAGAACTTCCGCTTGTACAGGCCCCGGCCGAAGTGGAAGAGCGCGGCGCCCTGCATCACGGTGTTGTCGAGGTCGAAGAAGGCGGCGGCGCGGTCGTCGCCGTGGACGGGGAACTCCGGTTCCTCGCCCCGGGCGGCTTCGGGAAGATCCTGGGTGGATTTGCGGGCGGCCTCCGCCGAGGCCTCGCCTGCCAACACGCTCCGCGCCGTGGCGGAGCGCCTACGGGGGGTGAGCCATCCGAGAGCGGCCATGTCCGTGAGCATAGCCAGTTTGTTCGGGGGCTTCGGACCCGAGAGGTTGGAGGGCCGTGAACTCTGCGCGACGGCGCCGTTAAAGCGCCGGGCGGCCGGGCGCGCCGGACTGCCGGTCCCGCAGGCGGTCCGCTCGCCGCCGGAGGGGCCGCGCCGGGCCGGGTCCGCGGGAGAATGGCGGACATGAGTCCCCTCTTCCGCCGCAGGGCCCCGCAGGCGCCCGGGGCCGCCGAGGCCGCCGAGAACCCGCCATCCTCTCCGCACTCCGAGAACCATCTCGTCACCCTCATCCGCAAACCCGGTTGTCATCTGTGTGATGACGCACAGCTCGTCGTCGAGAAGGTGTGCGCCGAACTCGGTGTCCCCTGGGAGGAGAAGGACATCACCGAGGACCGCCGGCTCCATGACCAGTACTGGGAGCAGATCCCGGTCGTCCTGGTCGACGGCAGGCAGCACACCTTCTGGCGTGTGAACGAGGAGCGCCTGCGCAGGGCACTGACCGAGCAGTACAAGTAGTCCGGATGGTCGCTTAGGATCGATGGCGACATGGTCTCGGGGGCGTTGATCGTGAGGAGCGTGAGCGGCTTTGCCCCCGATGGGAGAGGAACGCGGGTGCGTATGCGCCGGTTCCCGTTTCGTGCGCCGGGGGCGCGTGACCCCGGTCACGTTGGCCGGGCAAATCGGACACCATCTTTGTGCACGCGTTCACAAAGACATAGCCTGCATTCGACGGGGCGGTCATGTAGGGACGTATGACCGCCTACAGCCCCGCTCTACCCGCAGGAGCACCGTGGCAACTGGCCGAACACACCGACCGGCGACCCGCAGCCGAGGGATTCCCGAGGCCACCGTCGCCAGGCTTCCGCTGTACCTCCGAGCCCTCACCGCACTGTCGGAGCGCTCGGTGCCCACGGTCTCCTCCGAGGAGCTCGCGGCCGCGGCGGGAGTCAACTCCGCGAAGCTGCGCAAGGACTTCTCCTACCTCGGCTCCTACGGGACCCGGGGCGTCGGCTACGACGTCGAGTATCTCGTCTACCAGATCTCGCGCGAACTCGGGCTGACCCAGGACTGGCCGGTCGTGATCGTCGGTATCGGTAACCTCGGCGCCGCGCTCGCCAACTACGGCGGGTTCGCTTCCCGTGGCTTCCGTGTCGCCGCGCTCATCGACGCCGACCCGCAGATGGCCGGGAAGCCCGTCGCGGGCATCCCCGTGCAGCACACCGACGAGCTGGAGAAGATCATCCAGGACGACGGTGTCTCGATCGGTGTGATCGCGACCCCCGCCGGTGCCGCCCAGCAGGTCTGCGACCGGCTCGTGGCCGCCGGTGTCACGTCCATCCTGAACTTCGCGCCGACCGTGCTGAACGTCCCCGACGGCGTCGACGTGCGCAAGGTCGACCTCTCCATCGAGCTGCAGATCCTCGCCTTCCACGAGCAGCGCAAGGCCGGTGAGGAGGCCGCGGCCGACGCCGGTGCCGTGCCGCCCGTGGCCGCCCGCAAGCAGCCCGCCGCCGACCAGGGACCCGACGGGGACGTGCCCGCCGTGATGCCGGCATGAGCCTCCTCGTCGTCGGACTGAGCCACCGCAGCGCCCCCGTCAGCGTGCTCGAGCGGGCCTCGCTGAACGCGGACGCGCAGCTCAAGCTCCTCCAGGACACGGTCGCCGCCGAACCGGCCGCCGAGGCCGCGCTGCTGGCCACCTGCAACCGCATCGAGCTCTACGCCGACGTGGACAAGTTCCACGCCGGTGTCGCCGAGCTGTCCACGCTGCTCGCCCAGCACAGCGGGGTCGGCCTGGACGAGCTCACTCCTTATCTTTATGTGCACTACGAGGACCGTGCCGTCCACCACCTGTTCTCGGTGGCCTGCGGGCTGGACTCGATGGTGGTCGGCGAGGGCCAGATCCTCGGTCAGATAAAGGACTCCCTGGCCCGCGCCCAGGACCTGCACACCGCCGGACGGCTGCTGAACGACCTGTTCCAGCAGGCGCTGAGGGTCGGCAAGCGCGCCCACTCCGAGACCGGCATCGACCGGGCCGGGCAGTCCCTGGTCACCTTCGGCCTGGAGCAGCTCGCCGCGGGAGCCGACGTCCAGACCTGGGCGCGGGGCAAGAAGGCGCTGGTCATCGGCGCGGGCTCGATGTCGTCGCTGGCCGCGGCCACGCTGGCCCGGGCCGGCGTCGCCGAGATAGTCGTCGCCAACCGCACCTTCGAGCGGGCCGAGCGGCTCGCGCAGATCCTGACCGAGGGCGACGACACGGACGTGCTGGCCCGCGCGGTACCGATGGACGCGGTGCCGGCCGAGCTGACACGTGCCGACGTGGCCGTCTCCTGCACCGGGGCGACCGGGCTGGTCCTCACCGCCGACGACGTGGCGGCGACCGTGGAGGGCCGCACCGGCACGTCCGCGGCCGTGAGCGTGCCCGCGTCCGACGAGGCCCGTCCGGCCGCCGTCCCGGAGAGCGCCGAAACGCATCTCCCGGGTGCGGGGGGCGCCTCCGACGAGAACTGCCCGCTGGACCTGTCCTCCGTGCCGACCGGCTTCTCCGTCATGGGCGAGGCCGCCGTGGCCGGCATGGACGCGGCGACGCTGGAGCAGCACGGTGCCTGGGCCGCCGGCGGTACGGCCGTGGACCGGCCGCGCGAGGCGGGGCGGGCCGGTGCCGAGGCCGACGCCGAGCTGATCACCGCGCTGGCCGCGACGGCCGCGAGCGTCGGCCGGATCCCCGAGCGCCGCCGGCCCGAGCCGGTCGCCGGGGTGCCGCGCCCGCAGCCCGTGCTCTTCCTGCTCGACCTCGCCATGCCGCGCGACATCGACGCCGCCGTGCACCGGCTGGCCGGGGTACGCCTGGTGGACATCGAGTCGCTCGCCGAGGCCTCGGCCGACGCACCGATGGCCGCCGACGTCGACATGGTCCGCCGGATCGTCGGCGACGAGGTCGCCGCGTTCGGCGCCGCCCAGCGGGCCGCACACATCACGCCCACCGTCGTGGCGCTGCGCAGCATGGCCGCCGACGTCGTCGCCGGGGAGATCGCCCGGCTGGAGGGGCGGCTGCCCGGGCTGGACGACAAGCACCGCGCCGAGATCACCCAGACCGTCAAGCGTGTGGTCGACAAGCTGCTCCACGCGCCGACGGTGCGGGTCAAGCAGCTCGCCGCCGAGCCGGGCGGCGCCGGGTACGCGGACGCGCTGCGCACCCTGTTCGACCTCGACCAGGAGACGGTGGCCTCCGTCTCGCGGACCGAGAACAGCACTGAGAAGAACCGAGGGCCGGCATGACTGAGAAGGCACTGAGACTGGGGACGAGGCGAAGCAAGCTCGCCATGGCCCAGTCCGGGCAGGTGGCGGATGCCGTGAGCCAGGTGACCGGACGGCCTGTGGAGCTCGTCGAGATCACCACGTACGGCGACACGTCCCGCGAGCACCTGGCCCAGATCGGCGGCACCGGCGTGTTCGTCGCCGCGCTGCGCGAGGCCCTGCTGCGGGGTGACGTGGACTTCGCGGTTCATTCGCTCAAGGACCTCCCCACCGCACAGCACGAGGGCCTGGTCCTGGCGGCCACGCCCGTGCGTGAGGACCCGAGGGACGTCATCGTCGCCCGGGACGCGCGGAAGTTCACGGACCTGCCCAGCGGGGCGCGCATAGGCACCGGGGCACCGCGCCGCATGGCCCAGCTGAACGCGTACGCCCGCACGCACGGGCTGGAGATCGAGACGGTCCCGATCCGGGGCAACGTCGACACCCGCATCGGATACGTCCGCAGCGGGGAACTGGACGCCGTCGTACTGGCCGCCGCCGGACTCAACCGGGTCGGCCGCATCGACGAGGTGACCGACTTCCTGTCGGTCGACACGGTTCTGCCCGCCCCCGGCCAGGGGGCCCTGGCGATCGAGTGCGCCGCGGACAACGCTGCCCTGATCGCCGCGCTCGCCGAGCTCGACGACCCGCTCACGCGGGCCGCCGTGACGGCCGAGCGGTC
The DNA here is from genome assembly GCF_040636935.1 of Streptomyces sp. NPDC032940. Taxonomy (NCBI): domain Bacteria; kingdom Bacillati; phylum Actinomycetota; class Actinomycetes; order Kitasatosporales; family Streptomycetaceae; genus Streptomyces; species Streptomyces sp. NPDC032940. The sequence continues at coordinate 15,823 of NZ_JBEZVJ010000022.1, forward strand.
ACTGCTCGCCGCCCTGGAGGCCGGTTGCAGCGCCCCTGTGGGTGCCTTGGCCGACCTCCTGGCCGACGGGCAGACTGTCAAGGAAATGCGCCTGCGCGGCGTCGTCGGGACGACCGACGGCTCGACGCTGGTGCAGCTGTCCACCACCGGTCCCGTGCCCCAGACGCACGAGGCGGCGCTGGCACTCGGTCGCGAACTCGCCACCGAGATGCTCGCCCAGGGCGCGGCCGGTCTGATGGGGGAGCGAGCACATTGAGCCCCACCGCCTTTCCCGCCTGTCCGGAACACGGGCACGTCACCTTCCTCGGTGCCGGACCCGGAGATCCGGGACTGCTGACTCTGCGCGCCGTGGAGGCGCTGGCGAACGCGGACGTCCTCGTCGCCGAGCACGAGGTGCTCGACGTCGTACGGACGCACGCGAGGCAGGGCGTCGCCGAGGTGCACACGGATGCCGATCCGTCGGATCCGGGCGCAGGCACGCCCCAGCTGACGGTTGTTGACGGGGCGTCAACGGCCGTCGGGGTCCCCGCCGTGCGGGATGCCGCACATCTTGTCATGGAGGCCGCGCGCGGCGGCAGGCGGGTCGTGCGTGCGGTGACCGGGGACCCCGGGCTCGACACGTACGCCGCCGAGGAGATGCTCGCGTGCGCCGCGGCCGGGGTGCCCTTCGAGGTCGTCCCGGGTATCGCGAACGCCGTCGGCGTGCCCGCGTACGCCGGTGTGCCGCTGCGGGACGCCGAGGGCGCGGACGTCCGGTTCGTGGACGCCCGTACGGCGTCGGACCGCTGCTGGACCGAGGTGGGCGCCTCCGACGGGACCGTCGTGGTGTCGACGACGCTGGACTCGGTGGCCGCGGCCGCCGGTGAACTGGTGTCGGCCGGCCGCAAGCCGGACACCCCGCTGACGGTGACCGTCGCCGGTACGACGACGCGGCAGCGGACCTGGACGGCGACGCTCGGCACGGTCGCGCAGACGCTGAAGCAGGCCAAGGTGCTGCCGTCCCCGGACGGTGGCCGCCCGGTGATAGCCGTGGTCGGCGAGCGCAGTGCCACCGCCCGGCGCGACCAGTTGTCGTGGTTCGAGTCCAAGCCGCTGTTCGGCTGGAAGGTCCTCGTGCCGCGCACGAAGGAGCAGGCGGCTTCGCTCTCCGACCAGCTGAGGTCGTACGGGGCCGTGCCGCACGAGGTGCCGACCATCGCGGTGGAGCCCCCGCGCACCCCGCAGCAGATGGAGCGGGCGGTCAAGGGCCTGGTGACGGGCCGCTACGAGTGGATCGCGTTCACCTCGGTCAACGCGGTGAAGGCGGTCCGGGAGAAGTTCGAGGAGTACGGGCTCGACGCGCGTGCCTTCGCGGGCATCAAGGTCGCCGCGGTGGGCGAGCAGACCGCCAAGGCGCTGATCGCCTTCGGCGTGAAGCCGGACCTGGTTCCCAGCGGCGAGCAGTCGGCCGCCGGTCTGCTGGAGGACTGGCCGCCCTACGACCCGGTCTTCGACCCGATCGACCGGGTCTTCCTGCCCCGCGCCGACATCGCCACCGAGACGCTGGTGGCCGGGCTGATCGAGCTGGGCTGGGAGGTCGACGACGTCACCGCCTACCGCACGGTGCGCGCCTCGCCGCCGCCGGCCACGACCCGCGAGGCGATCAAGGGCGGCGGCTTCGACGCGGTGCTGTTCACCTCGTCGTCCACGGTCCGGAACCTGGTCGGTATCGCGGGCAAGCCGCACAACGTGACGGTGATCGCCTGCATCGGCCCGGCGACGGCCAAGACCGCGGAGGAGCACGGGCTGCGCGTGGACGTCATGGCTCCCGAGCCGTCCGTCCACAAGCTGGCGGAGGCCCTGGCCGACTTCGGCCTGCGCCGCCGCGCGGCGGCCCTGGACGCCGGGGACCCGGTGACGCGGCCGAGCGAGCGCCGGCCGGGGGCGCGCAGGCGTCGGACGTCGACGTGACGGTCGTCGGGGCCCGGGCCTGAGCGGGGGATCGCAGTGACCCCGCCGCCTCTGCAGGCGGCGGGGTCACTTGTTGTGCGGCGGAGCGCAGAAGGGCGACGCACAGCCGGTCGTTGCCCGAGGGCGTATCCGGTCCGTTCCGGGACCCGGCCGCTGCCGCGACGGCCCGTGCGGGTCAGCCGCCCTGGCCCGCGCTGCCGATGGGGCCGACCTTCACCGGGGTGCCGGAGCCGTCCGTGACGGGCAGCGACGCGGCGCCCGGCCAGTCGAGGGTGATCGACTTCGTCTCGTTCGGCGGGGTCACCACGAGCCCGGTGATGCGGACGCCCGAGCCGCCCGTGTCGTTGGCCGGGTAGGAGATGAAGAAGGAGACCGACTCGCCGTCCTTCAGGACGGTCGCGGGGGCCGGCTCACCCGTGCGCTCCGCGGACACCGTCCCCGCGTCGGTCTTCAGGTCCACACCGGCGAAGCCCGCGATCGCGCAGTCCCGGCCGCCGCCGTTGGTGAACGTCACCGCGACGGTGCCGGCCTCGTCGCCGTCGATGGTGTTGTCCTGCGCCTTGACGTCCAGTTCGTCGGTGCGGCACTTGCCGGTCGCGCTCTGCTCCTGTTCCGGGCTCTTCCCGGCGTCGTCCTCCGCGGCTTCCTGGGCCGAGCCGTCCGAGCCCGGACCGTCCGTCGACGAGGAAGAGGAGGACGCGGCGGGCGAGTCGCTCTGGCCCGTGGCGTCGTCGTTCTGGCAGGCGGTGAGCGAGAGACCCGCGACGACGGCCAGAGCTGCGAGGGTGAGCTTGTTGACGCGCATGGTGTCTTCCTCGGTGTCGGTAGGTGGGCCGGGCCCGTCGGCACGGGCGGCGCTTCCACACACCAAGAGCGGCCGGTCCGGTCCCGAGTTTCGCCCGGTCACCCGCTACTACGTGCCTGTTACAGACGGAGAGGGACGGTGACACAGGGCTCAGGAACGCCGGCTCAGCTCGCGCGGGGCCTGGCCGCGGGCCGCACGCCCTCGGTGAGGACTCCGGGCGGGCCCGCCGCGTAGCCGAGCTTCGGGCGTGTCAGCCGAGCCGGCGGATCGGGGTGCCTGCCAGGTAGGCCTCGATGTTCTCGACCGCCTGGGTGTAGTACGTGCGGTAGTTGCGCTGCGAGACATAGCCCAGGTGCGGCGTCGCCAGGAGGCGGGGGGCCGTGCGCATCGGGTGGTCGGCGGGGAGCGGTTCGGTGTCGAAGACGTCGACCGCCGCGCCCGCGATGCGGGCCTCGTGCAGGGCGTTGAGCAGGGCGTCCTGGTCGACGAGTGCCGAGCGCGAGGTGTTCACCAGGTAGGCGGTCGGCTTCATCAGGGCCAGGTCGGCGGCGCCCAGGACGCCCCGGGTGGTCTCGCCGAGGACCAGGTGGAGCGAGACGTAGTCGCTGGTGCGGAGCAACTCGTCCTTCGACGGAGCCAGTTCCACCCCCACCTCGTCCGTGCGCTCCTTGGTGAGGTGCGGGCTCCAGGCGGTGACCTCCATGCCGAAGGCGAGGCCCACCTGCGCCACCCTGCTGCCGATCTTGCCCAGTCCGAGCAGGCCGAGGCGGCGGCCGTGCAGGTCCGCGCCGACCGTCGACTGCCACGGGCCGCCCGCCCGCAGGGCGTTGTTCTCCGTGACGATGCCGCGGGCCAGGCCGAGCAGGAGCGCCCAGGTCAGTTCCACCGGCGGGGTGGGGGAGCTCTGGGTGCCGCAGACCGTGACGCCGCCCCGCTCGGCGGCCGCGTGGTCGATGACGGAGTTGCGCATGCCGGACGCGACGAGCAGCTTCAGCCGGGGGAGCCGGTCGAGGAGGGACGCGGGGAACGGGACGCGTTCGCGCAGGGTCACCACGATGTCGAAGTCCGCGAGGACCTCGGCCAGTTCGTCCTCGGTGGCGAAGTGCTCCGTGAAGGAGGTGACCTCCACCCGGTCGCCGACGGGGCTCCAGTCGGCGACGCTGGTGGCGACGTCCTGGAAGTCGTCGAGTACGGCGCAGCGCAGGCGCATGTCAGCCCTTTCCGGTGAGGGCCGTGCCGCCAGGGCGGCACAGGCGGGGATCTTCGGATTATCCGGCACGGCGGCGCGCCCGTGCCCGGTGCAGTGCCTGGGCGGCGGCGGTCGCGGGCGCCAGTACGAGAACCGCCAGGCCGGTGAAGACCACCGGGTTCACCCAGCCCGGCACCAGTTCGGTGCCCACACCCTCCGGCGTGACGCACTGCGCGCTGACCGGCAGCGACATCCGGGTCACCACGTGATCGCCCGGCGCACCGGCGGCGGCGCACATCTGGTCGGGGTCCAGGATGTAGAACCCCTGGTTCACGCCGTACGCGTAGGCGCCCAGGGCCGCCGCACCGGCGAGTACGGCCAGCAGGCCGCACGACGCGGGGCCGGGCATGCGCAGACCGCTCTCCGGCTCCCAGCGCCACAGCCGCACGGCGAGGGCCCCCGCGGTGCCCAGGACGACGAACGGTGTCAGCAACGGCGCGAGGGCCAGGGTCAGGAAGAGGAAGGCCGCCACGCCTGTTCGGACATCCCGCGCCGGTGATCGGTTCCACCGTCCGCGTCCCGGACCGCAGCGGCGCGACGACGGGCGGGTCAGTGGTGCCAGGCCCGGCCGCCCGTGTTGTGGATGAGTCGCTGGAGGACCTTCATCGTGGTCAGGTACTCCTCGTCGGAGATCCCGGCGTGGCGTTCCGTCCACAGGTCGGTCTGGAGGGCGGCCGCCTTCTCGTAGAACGCCTCGCCCTCGGGGGTGAGGGTCAGCCGGCCTCCGGGGTGCTCGGTGATCCAGCCGGCGGTGACGGTCGCGTCGATCTCCGCCTCCATCGCCTCCGGGCCCGTCTCGAGGTAGCCGCTCAGGATGCGGGAGACCTCGGTGCGTGTCTTCGGGGCGTCGGCGCGGGCGACCTGGGCGAGGACCCACCACTGGGGCTGGGTCGTGCCGATCTCGGCGAGGGCCGCCCGGGTGCGGGTGACGACGGCCTTGTAGGCCGCCCAGGTCCAGTAGCCGACGGGCTGCCTGATCAGTTCGGTGTCGCTGTGGGAGTAGTCCATGGCGCCGACCGTAGAAGCTCAAGTTTGGTCGAGGTCAAGGGTTCCGTGGCCGACTCCGCGTCGGCAAAGGCACGGCGGGGGCGGGCGTAGCGTAGGTGGTATGACGACGTACGGATCCTTTCCCGGCACCCGGCCCCGGCGGCTGCGGACCACTCCCGTCATGCGTCGGATGGTCGCCGAGACGCGGCTGCATCCCGCCGACCTGATCCTGCCCGCCTTCGTACGGGAGGGCGTGAGCGAGCCGGTGCCGATCGCGGCCATGCCCGGGGTCGTGCAGCACACCCGGGACAGCCTGAAGAAGGCCGCCGCGGAGGCGGTCGAGGCCGGGATCTCCGGGATCATGCTGTTCGGCGTGCCGGAAGAGGACAAGAAGGACGGCGCCGGGACGGTCGGCACGGACCCCGACGGCATCCTCCAGGTCGCCCTGCGGGACGTGCGGGCCGAGGTCGGCGACGAACTGCTCGTCATGTCCGACCTGTGCCTCGACGAGTTCACCGACCACGGGCACTGCGGCGTCCTCGACGAGCAGGGGCGCGTCGACAACGACGCCACGCTCGAGCGGTACGCCGAGATGGCCCAGGTCCAGGCCGACGCCGGCGCCCACGTGGTCGCGCCCAGCGGGATGATGGACGGCCAGATCGGTGTCGTCCGCGACGCCCTCGACCAGATCGGGCGGGACGACGTCGCGATCCTCGCCTACACCGCGAAGTACGCCTCCGCCTTCTACGGGCCCTTCCGCGAGGCCGTCGGCTCCTCGCTCAAGGGTGACCGCAAGACCTACCAGCAGGACGGCGCCAACGCGCGCGAGTCGATGCGCGAGCTGGCGCTCGACCTGGAGGAGGGCGCCGACATGGTGATGGTCAAGCCGGCCGGCCCCTACCTCGACATCCTGGCCAAGGTCGCCGAGGCCGTGGACGTGCCCGTCGCCGCCTACCAGATCTCCGGCGAGTACTCGATGATCGAGGCCGCCGCCGAGAAGGGCTGGATCGACCGCGACCGGGCCATCCTGGAGACGCTCACCGGCATCAAGCGGGCCGGTGCGCGCAACATCCTGACCTACTGGGCCACCGAGGTCGCTCGCACGCTGCGCTGAGCGGCTTTGCCCGGTGCCTCCCGCAGGTACCCCTTCAGTAGCCGAGGGCGCCGTCCACGTCGGACTGCCAGTAGGTGACCGTGAGCGCGGTGTCGACGTACACCCCGCCGGCGGGCAGGGCGACGGTGGCGATGGAGCCGTCCTCGAAGGGGATGGTGAGGGTGCTCGTCTCGTAGCCGTTCTCACCGCTGCCGTCGCCGGAGGACAGCACCACCCCGGCGTAGCCGGACTCGCCGGGGCCGACCCCGGTCAGCGACTGCGGCTTGGTCGCCTCCGCGACCGGCGGCACCGCCTGGGCCTCGCCGAAGCGGGCCGCCGGGTACGGCGGCAGCATGCAGGTCTTCGAGCCGGTGTTGGTGGCGGTCAGCAGCAGGTGGTTGAGCGGGCGGGACAGCTTCTGCGCGGTGATCTTCACATCGGACGCGGAGCACTTGCCGGGCATGTCGTCCTGGCTCTCGGTGTCGCCGCCGCCGTTCGCCGAACCGGCGGAGGAGCCCTTGCCCTTCTGGCCGGAGCCCGAGGTGTCGGCCTCGCCGGAGGAGCCCGCCGAGCCGTGGGAGTCCGTGCCCGAGCCGGCCGAGCCGGACGGCGCCTTGTCCCCGCCCGTGGAGGCGGAGGCGCCGGCGGACGGGGTCCTCGGGCCCGTGGCCGCCGCGGAGGAGGACGGGACGCTCTCCGCGCCCGTGTCCGAATCGCCCTCACAGGCCGTCAGGGCGAGCGCGGCCAGTGCGACGCTGGTGGCGGCGAAGAGGCGGGTGCGGGTGGTGCGTGCGGACATGAAGGTGCCCCGTTTCGGTGGAAGTCAGGTGAGCCGCTCGACCGTTCGCCGGGAGCGGCTGCTTGGATGACCACAGCTTGGGGTCCGAGTCGTCCCGCGCGCCAGCAACGCCGCCGCATGCGGGACGCTGGGACACCGAAAGGGGCTCTGACCTGTAGAAACGGTGTCCCTCTGGGATGCGGTGCGGGGATGCTGGGAGAGGGAGGAACGGTGGCGGGGGACGACTTCGCGGAACTGCTGCGGGAGCTCAAGGAGCGGTCCGGGCTCAGTTACGGGGCGTTGGGCAAGCGGCTGCACATGAGCGCGTCCACGGTGCACCGGTACGTCAGCGGGGAGGTCGTGCCCGTCGAGTTCGCGCCCGTCGAGCGGCTGGCCCGGGCGTGCCGGGCGTCCCCCGGGGAACTGCTCGAACTCCACCGCCGCTGGATTCGGGCGGATGCGCTGCGCGGCGTGAAGAAGGCGGAGGAGAGGACCGGGGAGGAGCCGGAGACGCCGGGAGAGGCGGACACCGGGGCGCCCGGAGGGACGGCCGGGGAGGCCCGCCCGCAGCAGCCGGAGCCCGGGGCACGGGACGCGGCCAGGGCTGCCGGGGCGTCCTGGGCCGCCGGGACAACTGAGGTTGTCGAGACCAGCGGCGTTGCTGACCCGGCCGGGGTGGACGGAGCCGCCCGAGCCGGGGCTGCTGGGGCAGCCGATGCTAGCGGGGTCGGCCGGACCGGGCCGGTCGGAACCGCCGAGTCAGGCGGGCCGATCGGGGCTGCCGGGGCCGGTGGGGTCGCCGGCACTGCGGGGGTGGATGAAGCCGCCCGGACGGGGACCGTCGGTGCCGCCGGGGCCGGGCGGGGTGCTGGGTCCGCCGGAGCCGCTCCGACCGGGCCGGCCGAAGAGGCGGAGGCATCCGAAGGCGCCGGGTCGGCCGGGGCTGTCGGGCCCGCCCGGACCGGGCCGGCCGGAGCCGCGGAGCCATCCGGAGCCGCGGAGGCATCCGGAGTCGTCGGGGCGGTCGGAGAGGTCGGGGGCGGGCAGGCCGGCGGTCGGGGGCCTGCGGGGGGACGCGGTGGCTCCATCGCCTCCCCGTCGGCCGCGGCGTTCCGGCCGGCCGGTCGGCCGGTGGAGGAGCGGGCGGGCGGGCCGCGTCGTCGGGTGCCGCGTGCCGCCCTGTACGCCGCGACCGGCGTCGTCGCCATCGCCGGTGCCGTGGCGCTCGTGGCGAATCTCGTACAGGGCGACGGCGACGCCGGGCGGCGCGGTCCGGCCGGGGCCGCCGGGGCCGCCGTGTCGCCCTCCGCGCCGGTGTCCGGGACCGCCACCCGCCCGGCGTCCCCGCGTGCGAGCGCCTCCGCCCCGGCGTCCGCCACTCCGTCGCCGTCCGCTTCCGTGTCCGCCGAGGCGCCGGCGACGCGCCCCGGCACGGCCGCACCGAGCCGCCGCGCCCCCGCCTCGGGCCCGGCGCTCACCGTGTCGACCACCCCGTACTTCTGGGACTCCCCCTGCGACCACGCCTTCCTCGTCGACCGCAGCCCGCAGAACGTGCTGCCCCCGCCCCCGCAGCAGGACTCGGTCGGCTGGGCCACCGCCTACGGCGCGGTCTCCGCGAACCGGCAGACGGTCGTCCTCACCGTGCAGGGCACCGGCGAGGAGACAGTGGTACTCAAGGACCTGCACGTCCGCGTGGTGGACAGCGGGCCGGCGCTGGACTGGAACCAGTACGTGATGGGCAACGGCTGCGGCGGCGGCGTGGACACCGCGTCGTTCGACGTCTCGCTCGACCTGGGCACCCCGCTGGCGATGCCGGTCGCCGGACAGCGGGACTTCCCGTACAGCGTCACCGAGTCCGACCCCGAGGTCTTCCACGTCAAGGCGCACACCAGCGGCCACGACGTGAGCTGGTACCTGGAGCTGGAGTGGTCGAGCGGCGACCGGGAGGGCACCCTGCGCGTAGACGACCACGGCAGGCCGTTCCGCACCAGCGCCTCCAAGGACGCGTCCTACTACGCGTACCCCCTCGGCAGCCACGCCTGGGAGTTCGTCGAGGGGACCTGACCGGCAGGGTGTCCGCATCACGGAAACGTCCTTGTAGACGGCACGTACTTCCCTAGGCTGCGGGCATGACAGTGACTCAGGACGCCGCCCCCACCGCCACCGCACCCCTGCCGCCGCTCGCCGTGCGGGCCCGGTCGATCGGCGGTTCGCCGGTACGGGACATCCTCGCCGTCACCGCCCGCCCCGAGGTGATCAACTTCGCGGGCGGGCTGCCGGCGCCCTCGCTGTTCGACGCGGAGGGCATCGCCGCTGCGTACCGGGCCGTCCTCGCCGAGGCTCCGGCGCAGGCGCTCCAGTACTCCACCACCGAGGGCGAACCCACCCTGCGGGCCGCGCTCGCCGCCCGGACCTCGGCGCGCGGACTGGACACCGGCGCCGACGACATCCTCGTCACCACCGGCTCGCAGCAGGCACTGTCCCTGCTCGCGACCGCCCTGATCGGGCCGGGCGACACGGTCCTCGTCGAGAGCCCCTGCTACCTGGCCGCCCTCCAGGCCTTCGGCTTCGCGGGCGCCCGCGTGATCGCCGTGCCGGGGGACGAGGACGGGCCGGACCCCGTGGCGCTGGAGGAGCTGGTGGTGCGCGAGCGGCCCAAGCTGCTCTACACCGTGCCCACCTTCTCCAACCCGACGGGCCGTACCATGCCCGCCGCCCGCCGTGCCGCCGTCGCCGAGGTCGCCGGCCGGTGCGGGCTGTGGATCGTCGAGGACGACCCGTACGGGGAGCTGCGGTTCGAGGGCGACCGTGTGCCGTGGATCGCCTCCCTGGACGGCGCCCGGGACCGCACCGTGCTGCTCGGCTCCTTCTCCAAGGTGATGGCGCCGGGCCTGCGCCTGGGCTGGCTGCGGGCCCCCGCCGAGCTGCGCCGGGCCTGCGGGGTCGCCAAGCAGGCCGCCGACCTGCATACCCCGACCGTCAACCAGCTCGCCGCCGCCCGGTACCTGGCCGACCGCGACCTGGACGCCCACGTCGCCCGCGTCGCCGCCGCCTACCGGGAACGCCGGGACGCCATGCTGGCGGGCCTGGCGGACGCGCTCCCGGCGGGGTCGGTGTGGAACCGCCCCGAGGGCGGCATGTTCCTGTGGGCGCGGCTGCCGGACGGCCACGACACCACCGCCCTGCTCTCCGAGGTGGTCCGGCACGACGTGGCGTACGTGCCCGGCGCCCCCTTCTACGCCGGTGAGCCCGACCGCGCCACGCTGCGGCTGTGCTTCGTCACGCAGACGCCGGACGAGATCGCGGAGGGCCTGCGGCGGCTGGGCGCGGCGCTGTCCGCACCGGGGCTGCCGGCCTAGGACGAAAGACCGGGTGCGGGTCCGGCCGGGGACGGCGGACGGGGCCGGCGGTGCGTCCCTAGGCTGGCGGTATGGCTGACAGCGCAGGGACCGCACCGTTCGACCTCGACGCGTACCTCGGGCGGATCGGCTGGGAGGGGCACCGGGAGCCCGACGCGGCCACGCTGCGGGGCGTCCACCTCGCCCACATGAGGGCCGTCCCGTTCGAGAACCTCGACGCCCTGGGCGGGGCCGCGCCCTCCCTCGACCCGGCCCGCCTGATGGCCAAGCTGGTCCACGGGCGGCGGCGCGGCGGGTACTGCTACGAGCACAACACGCTGCTCGCGCTCGCCCTGGAGGCGCTCGGCTTCCGGTTGACCCGGCTGACCGCGCGGGTCGTCGTCGGCGCCGACCGGGTCGAGGACCGGCCGCGCACCCACATGGCCCTGCTGGCCGAGGTCCCCGGCGAGCCACGGCCGTACCTGGCCGACGTCGGCTTCGGGGCCGTCGGATCGCTGCTGGAGCCGGTGCCGCTGGTCGCGGACACCGAGTTCCACGACGCCGGGCGCCGCCACCGGCTGGTGCACGTGCCGCACCGGGGGCCGCTGGAGATGTGGGTGCTCCAGGCGCACGGGGCGTCCGCCGGGGCCGGCTGGCAGGCGCAGTACGCCTTCACCGTGGAGCCGTTCGAGCAGCTCGACTACGAGGCCGTCAACTGGCACATCGCCACGAACCCGCGCTCGCCGTTCTCCCGGCGGCCCTACGCGCAGCGGCTGCTGCCGGACGGTCACCTGCTCCTCGACGGGCGGTTCCTCACCAGGACCGGGACCGACGGCACGGTCACCGAGCGGAAGCTGGAGGACGACGCGGAGGTCCGCCGGGTGCTGGCGGCGGAGTTCGGCATCGATGTGCCCGAGGGGCTGCGGCTGCTTGGCTGACACGACGCGTCGGCGACCGGTTCTGGCGGAACGCGTGAGGTTTCGGGGGTTTATGTGAAGCATTCCGGGAGAGTCAACTGGGCGTTGTGCAACACCAGTTCGGGCGCCCGGGTGGTGCCCGCCACACAAAGGGGAGGCATCCGTGCGTACTCGCACCGGATGGCGGCGTGCCCTGCTCGGCACGCTGGCGAGCCTGACGGCGACGATCGGCCTGGCGGCCGGACTGTCCATGCCCGCCGCGGCGGCGACCGGGACACCGGTGGCCGTCACCAAGTACAGCCACACCAGCGCACCCGGCGACTGGGTCGGTCAGGGCGGGAGCGTCGCCTACACGCCCAGGACGGCGGACATCACCGTGTCCGGGGAGAGGGAGGCGCTGACCGTCCGGATCGAGAACGAGACCGACTGGTGGACCGTCGAACTCGCCGCCCCGGCGGGTGAGAAGCTCCACCCCGGGGTCTACCGCGGCGCGGAACGGGCGTCCTCGCGCACCGGACGGGCCCCGGGCCTCGACGTCAGCGGTGACTCACGCGGTTGCAACCGGGTCTACGGGCAGTTCTCGGTCAACCAGATCGAGGCGGACGCGACCGGTGCGATCACGGTGCTGGACGCGACCTACACGCAGCGCTGCGAGGCGGCCGACGCCCCGGTCCTCAAGGGCGCCGTCAAATACCGCGCCTACCCGCTCTCCTTCACCTACGTCAGCGAGCCCGGTGACTACCCCGGCCAGGGCAGGAGCGGTACCCACACCGGCGCCACCAGCCTCTTCTCGCTCCAGGAGTGGGGCATCGGCGGACTCCAGTACGACGTGTCCGGCAAGCGCGAGACCTGGTCGGCCCTGCTCGTCCCGCCGGCCGGCGAGAGCTTCGAGGCCGGAGGCGTCTACCGGACGGAACGCGGCAGCGGACCGGGTGTGGCCGGCCTCGACGTCTCGGGCTTCGGCGGCTGCAACGCCAGCAACGGGACCCTGACCATCACCAAGTTGGCCCGCGGCGAGGACGGCGCGGTCACCGCCTTCGCCGCCACGTTCGTCCAGCACTGCGAAGGCGCCGAGCCGGCGCTGCGCGGGACGATCCACTACTACGCCTGACGCCCGACGGGCGGGCCGGGGGCGTCCCGGCCCACCCGCTCAGAGACGCTCGGGCGTCCTGATGCCCAGCAGCGCCATGCCCCGGTGCAGGGTGCGGGCCGTGACGTCGCACAGGAACAGGCGGTTCTCCACCTGCTCGGGCGTCTCGGCCTTCAGCACCGGGCACTTGTCGTAGAACGACGTGTACAGCGACGCCAGCTGGTACAGGTACGCCGCCAGCTTGTGCGGGGCGTACTCCGCGGCCGCCTCGAAGACCGTGTTCCCGAACGCGTCCAGGTGCAGGCCCAGCGCGCGCTCCGCCTCGTGCAGCTCCAGCTCCGGGTGGGCGGCGGGGCGGACCTCGCCGGCCTTGCGGAGGATGGACTGGATACGGGCGTAGGCGTACTGGAGGTACACGCTGGTGTCGCCGTTGAGCGAGACCATCTGGTCAAGGTCGAACTTGTAGTCGCGGTTCGGCGACGTCGACAGGTCCGCGTACTTCACGGCACCGATGCCGACCTGCGCGGCCCGCTCCTGGATCTCGTCCTCGGTGAGGTCCCGCGCCTTCTCCCGCACGACCTGCGCGGCCCGCTGCACGGCCTCGTCCAGCAGGTCCTCCAGACGCACGGTCTCGCCCGCACGCGTCTTGAAGGGCTTGCCGTCCGCGCCCAGCACCGTGCCGTAGCCCATGTTGTGCGCGGTGACCTCGTCGCCGAGCCAGCCGGCCCGGCGGGCCGTCTCGAAGACCATCTTGAAGTGCAGCGACTGGCGCACGTCGACGACATACAGCAGCGTGGTGGCGTGCAGGTCCTGGACCCGGTTGCGGATCGCGGTCAGGTCGGAGGCCGCGTAGCCGAAGCCGCCGTCGGCCTTCTGCACGATCAGCGGGACCGGCTGGTCGTCCTTGCCGCGGATCTCGTCGAAGAACACGACGAGCGCGCCCTCGGAGCGCACCGCGACGCCCGTCTCCTCCAGGATGCGGGCGGTCTCGGGCATGCCATCGTTGTACGCGGACTCGCCGACGATCTCCTCGTCGCGGATCTCCATGTCGAGCTTCTCGAAGACGGAGTAGAAGTAGACCTTCGACTCGTCCACGAACTGCTGCCACAGCTCGAGCGTCTCCTTGTCGCCGGACTGGAGGGCGACGACCCGCTTGCGGGCCCGCTCCTTGAACTCCTCGTCCGCGTCGAACAGCGCGCGCGACGCCTTGTACACCCGGTTCAGGTTCGACATGGCCTGCTCGCCGTCGACCTCCTCGGCCGGGGCCAGCTCGCCCGGGTGCTCGAAGAGGTACTGGATGAGCATGCCGAACTGGGTGCCCCAGTCGCCGATGTGGTGCCGGCCGATCGTCTTCTCGCCGGTGAAGTCGAGCATGCCGCGCAGGGCGTCGCCGATGACCGCCGACCGCAGGTGGCCGACGTGCATCTCCTTCGCCACGTTCGGCTGGGCGTAGTCGACGACCGTGACGCCCGCGTCCTCCTTCAGCGGCACGCCGAGGCGATCGCCGTCCGCGAGGCGCGCGGCGAGGTTCCCGATGATCGCCCGGTCGCCGATCGTGATGTTCAGGAAGCCGGGCCCGGAGACCTCGACGTCCTTGACCAGATCGCCGGTGGTGATGTGCGAGACGACCTCGGCCGCCAGCTCCCGCGGGTTCGCCTTGGTCTTCTTGGCCAGCGCGAGGATGCCGTTGGCCTGGAAGTCCGCCCGGTCGCTACGTCGCAGCAGCGGGTCCGCGCCGGCGGCCTCGGGGCGGGTGGCCGTGAGGGCGGACGCGAGGTGCTGCTGGACGGAGTCGCTGAGGGACGTGACCGAGGCCATGGAGTGGCTGCCGTTCTGCTCGGGTTCCTGGAAGTGGTACAGAAACCGAGTATCCCATGCGGTGAAAAGCGGTTTTCGCGGATGAGGGCCGGGCTGGGAGAATGGAGCGGTCAGCCGTGCGACCCGTACCGGCTGCTCCCGGAGAAGTTTCAGGAAAGAGGACGTGCCGATCGTGGCTCAGAGCACAGAGACCACCGACTGGGTCTCCCGTTTCGCGGACGAGGTCATCGCCGAGTCGGAGCGTCGTGCCCCGGGCAAACCGGTCGTCGTCGCGTCCGGACTCTCCCCCTCCGGCCCGATCCACCTGGGCAACCTGCGTGAGGTCATGACCCCGCACCTCGTCGCCGACGAGGTGCGCCGCCGCGGCCACCAGGTCCGGCACCTGATCTCCTGGGACGACTACGACCGCTACCGCAAGGTGCCGGCCGGTGTCCCCGGTGTCGACGAGACCTGGGCCGAGCACATCGGCAAGCCGCTGACCTCCGTCCCGGCGCCCAAGGGCTCTGCCCACGCCAACTGGGCCGAGCACTTCAAGGCCGCCATGGTCGAGGCGCTGGCAGGCCTCGGCGTCGAGTTCGACGGCATCAGCCAGACCGCGCAGTACACCTCCGGCGTCTACCGCGAGCAGATCCTGCACGCCATGAAGCACCGGCAGGACATCGACGCGATCCTCGCCCAGTACCGGACCAAGAAGGCCCCGGCGAAGAAGCAGCAGCAGAAGCCGGTCGACGAGGCCGAGCTGGAGGCCGCCGAGGGCTCCGGCGCCGCCGCCGAGGACGACGGCAGCTCCGGGTCCGCCGGGTACTTCCCGTACAAGCCGTACTGCGGCAACTGCGAGAAGGACCTGACGACCGTCACCGGCTACGACGACGACTCGACCGAGCTGACGTACGCCTGCACGGCGTGCGGCTTCTCGGAGACCGTGCGGCTGAGCGAGTTCAACCGCGGCAAGCTGGTCTGGAAGGTCGACTGGCCGATGCGCTGGGCCTACGAGGGCGTCGTCTTCGAGCCCAGCGGTGTCGACCACTCCTCGCCCGGATCGTCCTTCCAGGTCGGCGGGCAGATCGTCGGCATCTTCGGCGGCGAGCAGCCGATCGGACCGATGTACGCCTTCGTCGGCATCAGCGGCATGGCGAAGATGTCCTCGTCCAAGGGCGGCGTGCCCACCCCGGGCGACGCCCTCCAGATCATGGAGCCGCAGCTGCTGCGCTGGCTGTACGCCCGCCGCAGGCCCAACCAGTCCTTCAAGATCGCCTTCGACCAGGAGATCCAGCGGCTCTACGACGAGTGGGACCGCCTGGACGCCAAGGTCGCCGACGGCAGCGCGCTGCCCGCCGACGCCGCCGCGCACTCGCGTGCCGTGCGCACGGCCTCCGGTGAGCTGCCGCGGACGCCCAGGCCGATGCCGTACCGGACGCTCGCGTCCGTGGCCGACATCACCGCCGGCCACGAGGACCAGGCGCTGCGCATCCTCAGCGAGCTGGACCCGGCGAACCCGCTGGGCTCCCTCGACGAGGCCCGGCCGCGCTACGACAAGGCCGAGGCGTGGATCAACACCCACGTCCCCGCCGACCAGCGCACCATCGTCCGCGACGAGCCCGACGCCGAACTGCTGAAGTCCCTCGACGAGCCGTCCCGGCAGTCGCTGCGGCTGCTGCTCGACGGGCTCGCCGAGCACTGGTCGCTGGACGGCCTGACCCACCTGGTCTACGGCGTGCCCAAGGTCCAGGCCGGGTTCTCCGCCGACGCCACGCCGAAGGAACTG
Source organism: Streptomyces sp. NPDC032940 (assembly GCF_040636935.1). NCBI lineage: Bacteria > Bacillati > Actinomycetota > Actinomycetes > Kitasatosporales > Streptomycetaceae > Streptomyces > Streptomyces sp. NPDC032940. Next base: position 31,613 of record NZ_JBEZVJ010000022.1, read on the forward strand.
CCGCCGGAGATCAAGACCGCCCAGCGGACCTTCTTCGCGCTGCTGTACCACCTGCTCGTCGGCCGCGACACCGGCCCGCGCCTGCCCACGCTGCTGCTGGCGGTCGGCCAGGACCGGGTGCGGACGCTGCTCGGGGAGTAGACGGTCCCGACCTGATGACGAAGGGGGCGCCCGGTGTTCGCCGGGCGCCCCCTTCGTCGTACCGCACGCGTCGTCGTACCGCACGCGGGTCAGGCGGAGTGGGTCTCCTCCAGCTCCGCGTTGTAGAGGTCCGTGAAACGGGCGACCATGCGCTTCGCCTCCTTCGGAGGGAGCACGATGCCGAACTCGGCCTCGACGTTCTCGCCGAACTCCCGCGGCGTCGGGTAACCGCTGCCGGTGATCGACTTCTTGAACACCTGGTAGTACTCCTCCTCGGCCGGCTCCGCGACCGGCTGGCCGCCGCCGTCGCCCAGTTCGCGGGTGCGGCCCGGGACGACCGGTATCGGGAAACTCCCGGTCTCCTCCGGCGAGGGCTCGTGGAGCGGCGGCTCCTCCTCGTACTGGTCCCGGTACTCGTCGGCCTGCCGCTGCTCCTCGTACCACTGGGCGTACTGCTCGGCCGGGTCGTACGTCGGGTCGTAGCCGCCCTGGTAGGCGACCTGGCGGGGAGTGTTGAACCAGGGGCTCTCCTCCGGCTCCGGCTCCTGCGGCGGCTGGGGCGCCTCGTCGGCACGGACCAGCTCGGGACGCCTCTCCCCGGCGGGAGCCGCTGCGGGGGCCGCCGACGGGACGGGAGCCTCGGCCTGCGGCTGCGGAGCCGGCGGCAGCAGGGCCGGTTCGATGCCCGCCGCCGCCAGGCCGGCCGGGGCCGTCTGGGCGAGGGGGACGCCGTAGCGCGCCAGACGCAGCGGCATCAGGGACTCCACCGGAGCCTTGCGGCGCCACGCGCGGCCGAAGCGGGAACGCAGCCGCGCCTGGTACACCAGACGCTCCTGCTCCAGCTTGATCACCTGGTCGTAGGAGCGCAGCTCCCACAGCTTCATCCGGCGCCACAGCAGGAACGTGGGCAGCGGCGAGAGCAGCCAGCGGGTGAGCCGGACGCCCTCCATGTGCTTGTCGGCCGTGATGTCGGCGATCCGGCCGACCGCGTGCCGCGCCGCCTCGACCGCCACCACGAACAGGATCGGGATGACGGCGTGCATGCCCACGCCCAGCGGGTCCGGCCAGGCCGCCGCACCGTTGAACGCGATCGTCGCCGCCGTCAGCAGCCACGCCGTCTGACGCAGCAGCGGGAACGGGATGCGGATCCAGGTGAGCAGCAGGTCGAGGGCGAGCAGCACACAGATGCCCGCGTCGATACCGATCGGGAAGACGTAACTGAAGTTCCCGAAGCCCTTCTTGAGGGCCAGCTCACGGACCGCCGCGTACGAACCCGCGAAGCCGATCCCGGCGATGATGACGGCGCCGAAGACGACCATGCCGATCAGCACGCGATGCGTCCGTGTCAGCTGAAGTGGCGCGGCCACCCGTACTCCCCTCCCAGTGCCTGTCGTTGCGCGCAACAGAGTGGCACATCTGTGCGGGTGCCGGGTGGCCGGTGGGTCCTCGACGGCCTCCCGGCGGCCGTCAGCTCTTGCCCGAAGCCGACGCCGAAGCCGACGCCGAGGGCGCCCCGGAGGCCGACGCGGACGGCGACGAGGCGCCACTCGAAGAGCCGCCCGCCGCGCTGCCGTTGGCGGCCGCCACCGAGGCCACCGCCTCCTTGGCCGCCTTCTGGGCCGCCTTCGTCAGGTCGTCGGCGTCCGGCGTCTTGTCGCCCGCCAGGCCGGCGCCGTTGTAGTCGACGGTGACGACGACGTTCTCGACGCGCGCCACGACCGTCTGCTGCTTGAAGGTGCCTTCCTTCTTCTTCAGGTCGTACCGCACCACCGCGGCCTCGTCGCCCGTGCCGCTCACCGGCGTCGTCTTCACGCCCTGCGCGCCCTCGGCGGTCTGCGCGTCCTGGAGCTGCTTCATGTAGTGGTCACGGGCCAGCTTGTCGCCCGCGCCACGCGTCACGTCCGACTCGAACCGCAGCATCGACACGCTCAGCCAGCGGAACTGCGAGCCCTTCACACCGTTGTCGTCGAGGCTGTCCCAGGAGCAACTGCCGCGCGTCGCGGTGTCGTTCGACGCGCCCTCCTTGCCGGAATCGGCCTTGGGCACCAGCTCTTCCAGCGTCTTCTTCGACAGCGTCCTGCAAGGCTCAGGAAGCTTCCCGTACGCCGCCGCCTGCACCGTCGGGGACGGGCTCGCGGACTTCGACGCCGCGGTGCTCTCCGCAGCCTTGTCCTTGCCGTCGCCCGAACCGGAGTCCGAGGAGCAGCCGGCTGCCACCAGCATCACGGGTACGGCGGCCGCGCAGACAAGGACGCGGGTAAGTCCCTTCGCTCGCTGAACACGCTGGTCACGCTGGGCTCGTCGCTGCATGGTTCCTTCACTCATGGCACTCGTGGTTCCTGCGTTCGGATCTGGTCCGAGGGGTCACGGTACGCGCCCGGCACCGCGCGCGGTCCGGCTTCCCGGGCTTCACGGACGTCCGGCGCGGAGCCGGGGACGGGCTCAGCCGCCCAGCGAATCCGCCAGCTGCGAGGCGAGTTTCCGCGCCCTGTCCTGCAGTTCCTTGCTGTCGGGCACGACTCCCACCGTCGCCGGCTGCTCCGCGTACTCGATGGTCACCATCACGTTCGACGTGCGGAACGCCACAGTCACCGTGCGCCGTTTCGCCGTCGAACCGGAGCTGCTCAGCTCGTCGTCCAGGAACGCCTCGTCGCCGAGGTCGTCCAGGAGCCGCGGCTGGAGGTCGGTGGGGGTGCCGTCGGACGCCGACGGGCTCGACGAGGGCGCGCCGGCCGACGGGGAACCCGAGGACGAGGCCGACGCCGAGGGCGGGGCGCTCGGCCCGGCCGGTGACGCGCCGGACGACGGGGTGCCGGACGGGGACCCGGCGGCCGACTCCGATCCGGACGCCGACGCCGACTCCGAGGCCGTCTCCGACGCGACCGGCTCGGGCAGGTCGGCCGCCTCCACCTGCTGGGCGAACAACTGCTCGGCCTGGCTGTCGTCGCTCACGGAGTTGTCGTACGACACGACCCGCTCGAAGTCGACGAAGAGATGGTCGGTGGCCTCCGCCGACTCGACCTTCCAGCGGCAGCCGACCTTGCGGTCCGTGTCGTACGCGAGCGTCGGCTCGCCCGCGTACGCCTTCTCGCGCTGCAGCTCGTCCGCGATCTCCTGGATGCCGGGCAGCAGCGCGTCGAGCGTCTTGTGGCCGACCGCGCGGCACGGCTCCGGGAGCGTGCGGTACCTGCCGGGCTGCGCCACCTCGCTGGCCACGCCCGGCTGCCCCGGGTTGGAGTGGTCCGTCGTGACGTCGTCGTCCGAGCCGCCGGTGCAGCCGGCCAGCAGCGCCGCCAGCAGGGCGGCGACGCCGGGTACGTAGGCCTTCCGCTGCACGGTGCGGCTCCTCTCGCCGGTGTGGCTGTGGTCGGTACTCCAGTGTCCCCGCGGGTTAATCGCTTGCCGCGCGGGGGCGCCCCCTGCAGACAATGTGTATCGCACGCGCCGCCGTGAACGCCGGTCAGCTGTCTCTTTGGCTGCCCTTGGCGCCGGTTCTGCGCTTTGAGACTTCTGTAGTGATTCCGGGGGAATGGGGACGACATGTCGTATGTGGAAATGCCGGGCGCGAAGGTGCCGATCCGGATGTGGACCGACCCCGCGACGGTCGAGGAGGGCGCGCTCCAGCAGCTCCGCAACGTCGCGACGCTGCCGTGGATCAAGGGCCTCGCGGTCATGCCGGACGTGCACTACGGCAAGGGCGCGACGGTCGGCTCCGTGATCGCGATGCGCGGCGCGGTGTGCCCGGCGGCGGTCGGGGTCGACATCGGCTGCGGGATGTCGGCGGTGAAGACGTCCCTGACGGCGAACGACCTCCCGGGCGACCTGTCGCGGCTGCGGTCGAAGATCGAGCAGGCGATCCCGGTGGGCCGCGGGATGCACGACGACCCCGTGGACCCGGCGCGCTTCCACGGGCTGGCGACGGCCGGGTGGGACGACTTCTGGGGGCGGTTCGACGGGGTGGCGGATGCGGTCAAGTTCCGTCACGAACGCGCTGGGAAGCAGATGGGAACGCTCGGTTCCGGAAATCATTTCGTCGAGGTGTGCACGGATACGACCGGATCTGTATGGCTCATGCTCCACTCCGGTTCCCGCAACATCGGCAAGGAGCTGGCCGAGCACCACATCGGCGTGGCGCAGAAGCTTCCGCACAACCAGGGCCTGGTCGACCGCGACCTCGCGGTGTTCGTCGCTGACACCCCGCAGATGGCGGCGTACCGCAACGACCTGTTCTGGGCGCAGGAGTACGCGAAGTACAACCGCACCCTGATGATGGCGCTCCTGAAGGACGTGGTCCGCAAGGAGTTCAAGAAGGCGAAGCCGGTCTTCGAGCAGGAGATCTCCTGCCACCACAACTACGTGGCGGAGGAGCGGTACGACGGCATGGACCTGCTGGTCACCCGCAAGGGCGCGATCCGCGCGGGCTCCGGCGACTACGGGATCATCCCGGGCTCCATGGGCACGGGTTCGTACATCGTCAAGGGACTCGGCAACGACAAGTCCTTCAACTCCGCCTCCCACGGGGCCGGCCGGCGCATGAGCCGGAACGCGGCCAAGCGGCGCTTCTCCACCAAGGACCTGGAGGAGCAGACGCGGGGCGTGGAGTGCCGCAAGGACTCCGGGGTCGTGGACGAGATCCCGGGCGCCTACAAGCCCATCGAGCAGGTCATCGACCAGCAGCGCGACCTCGTGGAGGTCGTGGCGAAGCTGAAGCAGGTCGTCTGCGTGAAGGGCTGACGCGTGCGCCCCTACGCCTCGCGGTGGACCTTCGTGTTCGACGCCTGGGCGCGGGGGCGGACGACCAGGAGGTCGATGTTGACGTGGGCGGGGCGGGTGACCGCCCAGGTGATGGTGTCGGCGACGTCGTCGGCGGTCAGGGGGGCGGCGACACCCTGATAGACCCTGGCCGCCTTCTCCGTGTCGCCGGCGAAGCGCGTCAGGGCGAACTCGTCGGTCTTGACCATGCCGGGCGCGATCTCGATGACGCGTACCGGGCGGCCGACGATCTCCAGGCGGAGGGTCTCGGCGAGAACGTGCTCGCCGTGCTTGGCGGCGACGTAGCCCGCGCCGCCCTCGTAGGTGGCGAAGCCCGCGGTCGAGGAGACGACGACGACCGTGCCGTCGCCGCTCGCCTCCAGCTTGGGGAGCAGGGCCTGGGTGAGGTTGAGGGTGCCGATGACGTTCGTCTCGTACATGCGGCGCCAGTCGTCGGGGTCGCCGGTGGCCACCGGGTCGGCGCCGAGCGCGCCGCCGGCGTTGTTGACGAGGACGCCGACGGTCCTGAACGCGGTCGCGAACTCGTCGACGGCCGCGCGGTCGGTGACGTCCAGGGGGTAGGCCGTGGCCTGGTGGCCGGCGGCCTGGATCTCCTCCGCCAGGGCCTCGACGCGGTCCTTGCGGCGGGCGGTGAGGACGACGCGGTAGCCGGCGGCGGCGAGCTGCCGGGCCGTGGCGGCGCCGATGCCGCTGCTCGCACCGGTGACGACGGCGATGCGGGAGGCGGCGGACGGGGCGGCTGCGGTGGCCATGGGCTGCTCCTCGGTCGGGACGACGGTCCGGCCCAGCGTAGTCAGGCGCCGGCCGGTCCGGGTGTCGTGGTCCCGCCCTGGTCAGCCGTTGCGCGGGGCCCACATGATCAGCGCCATGCCGGCGAGGCAGACCAGGGCCCCGGCGATGTCCCAGCGGTCGGGCCGGTAGCCGTCGGCGACCACGCCCCACAGGATCGAGCCGGCGACGAAGATCCCGCCGTACGCGGCGAGGATGCGGCCGAAGTGGGCGTCGGGCTGGAAGGTGGCGACGAAGCCGTAGGCGCCCAGGGCGAGGACGCCGCCGGCCGCCCAGAGCCAGCCGCGGTGTTCGCGCACGCCCTGCCAGACCAGCCAGGCGCCGCCGATCTCGAAGAGGGCGGCGACGACGAAGAGGGCGGCGGAGCGCAGGACGAACATGCGGGCAGCTTCGCACGCAGGGGGCGTGGGGCGGGGCAGTGGGGCGGGGCGGTGGAGGGGCGGAATAACGGCCGGGGCCGGGTCGTTCGACGGGTATAGTTGAACCGTCAACAACCTGGAGGTTGAGCGACCATGCAGTTCGGCATCTTCACCGTCGGTGACGTCACTTTGGACCCGACCACGGGGCGTACGCCGACCGAGCGTGAGCGCATCAAGGCCATGGTCGCCATCGCGCTCAAGGCCGAGGAGGTCGGGCTCGACGTCTTCGCGACCGGCGAGCACCACAACCCGCCCTTCGTGCCCTCGTCGCCGACCACCATGCTCGGCTACATCGCGGCGCGCACCGAGCGGCTGATCCTGTCCACCTCCACCACCCTGATCACCACGAACGACCCGGTGAAGATCGCCGAGGACTTCGCGATGCTCCAGCACCTGGCCGACGGCCGGACGGACCTGATGATGGGGCGCGGCAACACCGGCCCGGTCTACCCCTGGTTCGGCAAGGACATCCGCGAGGGCATCAACCTGGCGATCGAGAACTACGCCCTGCTCCACCGGCTGTGGCGCGAGGACGTCGTGAACTGGGAGGGCAAGTTCCGCACGCCGCTCCAGGGGTTCACGTCCACCCCGCGTCCGCTGGACGGCGTCGCGCCCTTCGTCTGGCACGGCTCCATCCGCTCGCCGGAGATCGCCGAGCAGGCCGCGTACTACGGCGACGGCTTCTTCCACAACAACATCTTCTGGCCCGCCGACCACACCAAGCGCATGATCGAGCTGTACCGGGCCCGCTACGCCCACTACGGGCACGGCACGCCCGAGCAGGCGATCGTCGGCCTCGGCGGCCAGGTGTTCATGCGGAAGAACAGCCAGGACGCGGTGCGCGAGTTCCGGCCGTACTTCGACGTCGCGCCGGTCTACGGGCACGGGCCGTCGCTGGAGGAGTTCACCGAGCAGACGCCGCTGACCGTCGGCTCGCCGCAGCAGGTGATCGAGAAGACGCTCGCCTTCCGCGACTACGCCGGTGACTACCAGCGCCAGCTCTTCCTGATGGACCACGCGGGGCTGCCGCTGAAGACCGTGCTGGAGCAGCTCGACCTGCTCGGCGAGGAGGTCGTGCCGGTGCTGCGCAAGGAGTTCGCGAAGAACCGCCCGGCGAACGTGCCGGACGCCCCGACCCACGCCTCGCTGCTGGCGAGCGCGAAGACCGCCGAGAAGGAAGGAGCGCGGGCATGAAGCTCGTCGTCGTCTCCGCGGGACTGAGCGTCCCGTCCTCCACCCGGCTGCTGGCCGACCGGCTGGCCGCCGCCACCGCCGGGCGGGCCTCGGCCGAGGTGCGGGTCGTGGAGCTGCGCGACCTCGCGGTGGAGATCGCCCACGTCTTCACCAACGGGTTCCCGGGGCGGGAGCTGTCCGCCGCCTTCGACGCCGTACGGGCGGCCGACGGGCTGATCGTCGTCACGCCGGTGTTCTCGGCGTCGTACAGCGGGCTGTTCAAGTCGTTCTTCGACGCGTTGGGCGCCACGGAACCGGACGCCCTCGCCGGGAAGCCGGTGCTGATCGCGGCCACCGGTGGCACGGCCCGGCACTCGCTGGTGCTGGAGCACGCGCTGCGTCCGCTCTTCGCCCACCTCAAGGCCGTCGTCGTCCCGACCGGCGTCTACGCCGCCTCCGAGGACTGGGGCGCGGAGGGGCTGGACGGGCGGATCGAGCGGGCGGCGGGGGAGCTGGCCGCGCTGATGACCGGGCTGTCGGCGGCCGGGAGGCCGGGCGGAGAGCCGGGCGTGACGGCGGCCGGTGAGCCGGACGGGGAGCCGGCCGGGGACGCCTTCGAGGTCGTGCCCTTCGAGGAGCGGCTCGCCGCGCTGCGCCCCGCCGGGTGAGATTGCGGTAAGAAGCCCGGGCGCCCCGTCGCGGGGCCGCCGCCCTTGGCAGACTGGACGGGTGCCCCGGACCGTTCTGCTCGCCGAAGACGACCGCGCCATCCGGCATGCCCTGGAGCGTGCCCTCACCCTGGAGGGCTACCGGGTCACCGCGGTCGCCGACGGCGTCGAGGCACTGGCGCAGGCCCACCGCGGCCGCCCGGACGTGCTGGTCCTCGACGTGATGATGCCGGGCCTCGACGGCCTCCAGGTCTGCCGGGCGTTGCGCGCCGAGGGCGACGGCACGCCGATCCTGATGCTGACGGCGCTCGTGGAGACCGCGGACCGCATCGCGGGGCTGGACGCGGGCGCCGACGACTACGTGGTCAAGCCGTTCGACGTCGAGGAGGTCTTCGCCCGGCTGCGCGCGCTGCTGCGCCGCACGGACCGGACGGAGGCGGAGGGCGCCGGGACGGTGACGGCCGGGGAGGTTCCGGCCGGCGGGGAGGATCCGTCCGGGCCGGGCCCCGAGCGCGGGGAGGCCGACGGCCGGTATCTGGAGGCGGCCGGGCTGCGCATGGATCCGAGCGCCCGCCGCGCCTGGCGGGGCGAGCGGGAGCTGGAGCTGACCCGCACCGAGTTCGAGCTGCTGGAGCTGCTGGTCCGCAACGCGGGCATCGTGCTCGACCACTCCACGATCTACGACCGCATCTGGGGCTACGACTTCGGCCCCGGCTCGAAGAACCTCGCCGTCTACGTCGGCTATCTGCGCCGCAAGCTCGACCAGCCGGACGCGCCGCAGCTGATCCAGACCGTGCGCGGGGTGGGTTACGTGCTGCGGGAGGGCTGAGTGGGCGCCTGGCCCGGCCGCGGCGGACCGGGTGGGCGGCGGCCGCGGCTGCTGTCGTTGCGGACCACGTTCGCCGTGTCGTTCGCGACGGTCACCGCCGTGGTCACGGTCCTCGTCGGCGTGCTGTCCTACAGCGCCGCCGCGCGGCTGGTGCGGGTGGACCAGGAGTCCGTCTTCGACCAGGTCGTGCAGGATCTGCGCGCAGAGGTGCGCCAGCGGCCGATGTCGCCCGGCGACTTCTCCTCGTCCGCGCCCGGCCACGACATCGTGCGTCCCGCCCGTACGGACGTGCAGGTGCTCGGACCGGACGGCGAGGTCTCCGACCCGGCCGGCCGCCGGCTGCCGGTGACCGGCGAGGACCGGCGGACGGCCGGGGCCGCGGTGGCCGGGCGGATGGTGCAGCACGAGGACGTGGACGTCGGCCACGACGTCTACCGGGTCGCGACCGTGGCCCTCGGCGGGGGCCGGGGCGCGGTGCAGGTGGCGCAGGAGTTCAGCGACACCGAGGATCTCCTGCGGGCGCTGCAACGGCGGACGCTGGTGCTGATGGCGGCGGTGGTGACGGCCGCGGGCCTGTGCGGCTGGTGGCTGGCCCGGCGCATCACCCGGCGCCTGATCGCCCTCACCTCCGCCGCCGAGGACGTGGCCCGTACCCGGCGGCTCGGCATCCAGGTGCCGGTCACCGGGCACGACGAGGTGGGCCGGCTGGGCCGCGCCTTCGACCGCATGCTGGGGCGGCTCGCCCAGTCGGAGGAGGACCAGCGGCGGCTGGTCCAGGACGCGGGGCACGAGCTGCGTACGCCGCTGACCTCGCTGCGCACCAACATCTCGCTGCTGCGCCGGATCGACGAACTGCCGCCCGCGGCGCGCGAGGAACTGGTCGCCGACCTGGGGCAGGAGGCCCGTGAGCTGACCGACCTGGTCAACGAGCTGGTCGAGCTGGCGGCCGGCCAGTCCGGGACGGAGCCGGTGCGGACGGTCGACCTCGGCGAGATCGCGCACGAGGTGGCGACGCATGCGCGGCGGCGTACGGGGCGTGAGATCAGTGTGCGGGCCTGTGGGGAGACCACGGTGGAGGGGCGGCCGGTGATGCTGACGCGGGCGGTGTCCAACCTGGTGGAGAACGCGGCGAAGTTCGACCGGGCGGGGGCGGGGCCGATCGAGGTGTCCGTCGCCGGGCCGGCGCGGCCCGGGGCGATCCGTGTGGAGGTGCGTGACCGGGGGCCAGGTATCGCCGATGCGGATCTGGTGCGGGTCTTCGACCGGTTCTACCGGGCCGCGGACGCGCGGTCCCAGCCCGGGTCGGGGCTCGGGCTGTCCATCGTGCGGGAGGTGGCGCTGGCGCACGGGGGGACGCCGTTCGCCCGCCGGCGGGAGGGGGGTGGGTCGGTGATCGGGTTCACGGTGGGGGAGGTGCCGGGCCCGATGGCGGACGGTGGTGTGTGAAGCGGCGTTGCCGTCGGGGGGTGGTGGTACATGATTGCCGGTGGCCCGGCCGTGGTTGCCGGTCAGGGGGCGCGTGGCCCGGCGCTGGCGGGGTGCCTCCCCTCAGAGGGGAGACCCCCGGCGCCCACCCGTGCCGCCCTGGGGGTACCTCCCAGGCCGTTCAGGCGCTGGGGGAGGCACGACTGCCCGCAGCTACGGGCGGCTACGGCGGCTTCGGGCAGCTACGGCGGCTGGGGCGGCCAGGGCGGCTGGGGCAGCTGGGCGGCCAGGGCCGCCAGGTGGCGTGGGTGGGTCAGGCCCTGCCGGTGAGTTCGTAGCCTGCCTCGTCGATCGCCGCGCGGACCGCTTCCTCGTCGAGCGGCGCCGTGGAGGTGACCGTCACCTCGCCCGTGGCGGCGACGGCCTTGACCGCGGTGACGCCCGGCAGGGCGGAGAGTTCCTCGGAGACCGCGCCCTCGCAGTGGCCGCACGTCATGCCGGTCACCGTGTAGACCGTGGTCACGCCCTCCACGGCGGCGCCGGAGTGGCAGGAGCCGTCGGTGGTGCAGCAGGAGCCGGAGTTCTTCTGGTCGGCGGTCATGGTGTCCCCTCGGGTGGTCGACAGGCGGGTGGGCAGCACGGGAGGCGCGCTCTGTCGCAGCGCCTCCCGACACCGACCACTGTATACCCCCTGGGGGTACCGGGGAAGTCGGTCAGGCCGACGACCTGGAGCCGTGATCGGTGCACAGCGCCCAGATGACGAAGACGCCGACGCCGATCGAGATGATCGCCCAGAGCGGTGTGTAGGGCAGCCACATGAACTGCAGGATCACGAAGAGCGCCGTCAGTCCGACGCCGAGGCCCCGCGCCCACGCGGCGCCCGTGAGCACGCCCGCGCCGGTGACGACGAGGAGGATGCCGAGGATCAGATGGATCCACCCCCACGAGGTGAGGTTGAACTTGAAGACGTAGTCGCCGACGGACGCGTAGACGTCGTCCTTCGCGATGGCGGCGATGCCGTTGAAGATGCCGAAGATGCCCTCGATCAGCATCAGCACACCGGCGAAGACGACGCCGCCGGAGGCCCAGGCACTCCGGCTGTCTCCGGACCGGCCTCCGGTGCTGTGGGTGGCGTTGGCCATGGTCGTTCTCCGTCCCTCGGAATCCACGTGCGCGGGGGCTTCGAGTCTTCGTCCGCGACCGGGCGAGGGCGAGCGGGTGTGGGCCGTTCGAGTGAACGTTCCGAGGGCGGGCCCGGCATCGAGGCAGGGGTGAACACTGCCGGAAGTCGGCAATGCGGCGAGACGCGCCGTTCGGCAGGATGAGCACAAGGGGAGCGCGTGGGACGGCTCCGATGCCGGGCACCGGCAGGTGAACCGTCGGAGCCCACGCGTGCCGTCGCCGTCGCGGCGGTCACGGGGCAGGATCAGGGGGTACGTCATGCGGGCTTTGGCCGAAGCCGCCGCCGACACGGCCGTCGTGCCCCGTACCGCCGTCCCGCGAGCCGCCGCCGGCCTCCGCCGTTCCGGCCGCGCCCCGGGCGCCGGCCCCGTGGGCGCCGGTGACGTCACCGTCCCGCTGCCGACGGCCACCGCACCCGTCACGGCGCGCCGCGCGCCCCGGTCCGTCGGGCTGCCGTGGCGTCGCCTCGCCCCCGACGAACCCGTGCCGTCCCGCACGGCCACTGCCTGAACCCCGCGGCGCCTGCCCTGCCGTTACCGGCCCGCACCGGCCGCCGCTGTGACGCCTCCGGGCCCTGAGCGGGCTCGATCTTCCTAGCCGCCAAGGACGTGCTGATGAATGCCATGACCGTGGGCGCGTGCGCGCTCGTCGTCCTCTTCCTGCTCGCCCTGCTCGTCGTCTCCCGGCTGTTCCGCAAGGTGGAGCAGGGCAAGGCGCTCATCGTCTCCAAGATGCGCAAGGTCGACGTGACCTTCACCGGACAGGTCGTCCTGCCGGTGCTGCACCGGGCCGAGGTGATGGACATCTCGGTGAAGACGATCGAGATCACCCGGGCCGGCAAGGAGGGCCTGATCTGCCGGGACAACATCCGCGCGGACATCCGCATCTCGTTCTTCGTCAAGGTCAACAAGACCGTCGAGGACGTCGTCAAGGTCGCCCAGGCGGTCGGTACGGCGCGGGCGAGCGACCGCGACACCCTCCAGGAGCTGTTCCACGCGAAGTTCTCCGAGGCGCTGAAGACCGTCGGCAAGCAGCTGGACTTCACCGACCTGTACACCAAGCGCGAGGAGCTGCGGTACCGGATCATCGAGGTCATCGGTGTCGACCTCAACGGCTACCACCTCGAGGACGCGGCGATCGACTACCTGGAGCAGACGCCGCTGACCCAGCTCGACCCGGCCAACGTCCTCGACGCGCAGGGCATCCGCAAGATCACGGAGCTGACGGCCCTGGAGCACGTGCGGACCAACGAGGCCCAGCGCACCGAGGAGAAGGAGATCACCCGGCAGAACGTCGACGCCCGGGAGGCCATCCTGGAGCTGGAGCGCCGTCAGACGGACGCCGAGATCAAGCAGCGGCGGGAGATCGAGACCGTGCGGGCCCGCGAGGAGGCCGAGACCGCGCGGGTCGTCGAGGAGGAGCGGCTGCGCGCACAGGCCGCCTTCCTGCGCACCGAGGAGCAGCTCGGCGTCCAGCGCGAGAACCAGGCCCGTGAGGTCGCCGTCGCCGCGAAGAACCGGGAACGGGTCATCGCCATCGAGAACGAGCGCATCGAGAAGGACCGGCTGCTGGAGGTCATCGCGCGGGAGCGGGAGACCGAGCTGACCCGGATCGCGGCCGAGAAGGAGGTCGAGGCGGAGAAGCGGGACATCGCCGAGGTCATCCGCGAGCGGGTCGCCGTGGACCGTACGGTCGCCGAGCAGGAGGAGTCCATCAAGAAGCTCCGCGCGGTGGAGGAGGCGGAGCGGCAGCGGCAGACCGTGATCATCGCCGCCGAGGCGGAGGCGCAGGAGCGGCTGGTCAAGGACATCAAGGCCGCCGAGGCGGCGGAGGCGGCGGCCACCCACCGTGCCGCCGAGGAACTCACCATGGCCGAGGCCCGGTTGAAGAGCGCCGACCTGGAGGCGCAGGCCAAGCTGCGGATGGCCGAGGGCATCCAGGCCGAGGCCGCCGCGGAGGGGCTGGCCGCCGTCCAGGTCCGCGACAAGGAGGCCGACGTCATCGAGAAGGCCGGCCGTGCCGAGGCGGAGGCCACCGAGGCCCGGATGCGTGCCGAGGCCGAGGGCGCGCGGGCCAAGGCGCTCGCCGAGGCGGAGGCCATCGGCGGCAAGCTGAAGGCCGAGGCCGCCGGACTCACCGAGAAGGCCGCGGCGATGGCCGCCCTGGACGACGCCTCGCGCGGTCACGAGGAGTACCGGCTGCGTCTGGAGGCGGAGAAGGACATCCGGCTGGCCGGTCTGGACGTGCAGCGGCAGGTCGCCGAGGCGCAGGCCACGGTGCTGGCCACCGGACTGGAGAACGCCGACATCGACATCGTCGGCGGGGACTCGGTCTTCTTCGACCGTCTGATGTCCTCGGTCGCGCTCGGCAAGGGCGTCGACGGCTTCGTCAAGCACTCCGAGACGGCGCAGGCCCTCGCCGGGCCCTGGCTGGACGGTTCCTCGAGCTTCACCGAGGACCTGACCCGCGTACTGGGCTCCGTCTCCACGGCCGACGTGCAGAACCTGACCGTCTCCGCGCTGCTGATGAAGCTGATGAAGACCGGTGACGTGCACGCCGGCCAGGTGCAGAAGCTGCTCGACAAGGCGGGCGAGCTGGGGCTCGCGGACGCCCCGCTGACCGCCCTCAACGGCAGCGCCCGGGCCTGACCCTGCGGCCCCCTCTGTCCTCCGGAGCCGCCGTACGGGGAGGGGCGGCTCCGGAGCCCACTCGCGGAAAGGAACCCCATGGCAACCGGGGCGGACACGGACACCGGCACGCACGCGGCACCGGACACCAGTACGCACGCGGCACCGGTCACCGGCACGATCGAGACGCCGGTCACCGGCACGGGCCCGTACGACGGCCCCGGGGGAGCGATGGACACCGGCACCTACGAGGTGCTCCGTGACCGGCTCACCGCACAGGCCGCCGAACTGGCCCGGCGCACCGAGGAGCTGAACGCCCGCCGGGTCGAGGAGTTCGGCTCGGCCGGACTCGAACTGGCCGGCACCGAGCGGCTGCGGACCGAGCGGGCCTGCGTCCCCCAGGACGTCGTGGCCGTCGGCGGCGCGCTGCTCCTCGGCTACAACACGGCCTTCGCGACCCGCACGGAGGTCGCGGTGGGCGACGTCCTCGCGCTGCACGACCGGGACCTGAACCGGCTGCCCGACGACGCCGTGCCGGGTCTGCTCGACGACCCGGCCTTCGTCCGGGAGTTCGCGGCCCTGTACCGCTACTACCGCGAGGCCACCCTGCTGCGGCTGCGCCGCGTGGACGGCAGGCTGCTCGCCGTCTTCCGCACCGGCGAGAAGGCCGACGACATCCGCGTACTGCGCTGGGCCCTCGCCGACGACGGGCGGGCGTCGTTCCTCGACGCGCGCGGCGACCGCGACCATGTACTGCCGCCCGCCCACGACTTCACCTGGACCACCGCCACCCGCGAGGACCACGTCCTGGGCCGGCACCCGCACGTGTCCGTCGGGGGCGAGGTCTTCGTCGCCGCCGTCGGCGGGTCGCTCACCGTCAAGGTCGTCGACGACACCGAGACGGGGGAGGGCATCCACAGCGAGCCGGTCTCCGAACCGCTCCAGGCGCTCGCCGACGCGGACATCGCCCACGCCCGGGTGGGCGCGCTGATCCTGCTGCGCGTGCGTCCGTACAAGGAGGAGACCGACCGCTACCTGGTGTTCAACACCCTCACCAGGACGGTGGTCCGGCTCGACGGCATCGGGCAGGCCTGCCGACGCCTCCCCGACGACCAGGGCATCATCTTCCCCGGCGGCCACTGCCTGGCCACCGGCGCCCACCGCACGTACGAACTCGACGTGACGGGACTGGAGTTCGAGCGGGAGGTGCGCTCGCCGAACGGCGAGGACGTGCTGTACGCGTTCCACGCCCCCGCCCGGGGCCGCAGCCTGCTGCTGCCGTACAACCTGATCCGCAAGGAGGTCGCGGCGCCGCTGCCCTGCCGGGGCTGGGCGCTGTTCGACGACGGCACGCTCACCCTGCTGCGCACCGAGGACGGCGGCGAACCGGCCCGGGTGCACCCGGTGCAGCGGTGGACGTCCCCGTACGCGTCCGACACGTACGCGGCGGCCCGCCCGGCCGGCAGCGGCCCGCTGGCCCGCATCGGCAACGCCGACCTCGTCCGCGGCATCTCCGACTGCCTGTCCGTGTCCCGCGCCGCCACGGAGACCACCCCGACCGGCGGGGTGTACGCGGAACTCGCCGCCGCATGCGTCCGGGCGGCCGACGCCCACCACTGGCTCGGCGACCCCGAAGCCGGCGATCTGGCCGACCCGTTGGGGCAGGTCCGGGCCACCGCGGAGCAGGTGCTCGCCGAGTTCGAGAACGTACAGGCCCTGACCCGGCAGGCGGCCGACGCGCTGGAGGAGGCCGCGTCCCGGCTCGCCGCCGTCGTGCGCCGGCTGCGCGGCGAGGCACCGCGCGGGGCCACCGCCTGGGTGACCGGACTGGCCGCACTGCGCCGCGCACAGGGGCATCTGCTGACCCTGAAGGAGATGCGGTACGCCGACACGGCCCGCATCGACGAACTCGCGGCCGGCGCCGAGGACGACCTCGCCGCCTTCGGACAGCGGGCCGTCGCCCACCTGGCCCGCGAGGACGCCTTCGCCGAGCACCACGCGGACGTCGAGCGGCTCGTCGCGGACGCCGAGGCGATCGGCACGGCCGCAGAGGCCGCGCCCCTCGACGCCCGCCTCGACGAGCTCGCCGAGCAACTGGGCACGGTGACCGAGGTCGTCGCCGGCCTCGACATCGGCGACACCACCGTCCGCACCGCCGTCCTGCAACGCGTCGCCGAGGCCCTCGCCGGGGTCAACCGCGCCCGCGCCGTCCTCGGCGCCCGCCGCCGCGCCCTGCTCGACCAGGAGGGCCGCGCCGGGTTCGCCGCCGAGTTCGCGCTGCTCGGCCAGACGGTCGCCGGCGCCCTCGCGGTCGCCGACACCCCCGAGGCGTGCGACGAGCAACTCGCCCGGCTGCTGGTCCAGGTGGAGAACCTGGAGTCCCGGTTCGCCGAGTTCGACGACTTCCTCGGCGAGCTGGCCGACAAGCGCGACGAGATCCACGAGGCGCTCTCCGCGCGCAAGCAGTCCCTCGCCGACGCCCGGGCCCGCCGCGCCGAACGCCTCGCCGACTCGGCCGCCCGCGTCCTGAACACGGTCGCGCGCCGCGCCGCCACGCTCCCCGACGCGGACGCCGTCACCACCTACTTCGCCTCCGACCCGATGCCCGTCAAGGTCCGCCGCACCGCCGCCGAGCTGCGCGCACTGGGCGACCCGGTCCGCGCGGAGGAACTCGACGGCCGCCTCGAGGCCGCCCGCCAGGAGGCGTCCCGCGCCCTGCGCGACCGTACCGACCTGTACGCCGACGACGGCCGCACCCTGCGCCTGGGCGGCCACCGCTTCGCCGTCGGCACCCAGTCCCTCGACCTCACCCTGGTCCCGCACGGCGACGGCCTCGCCCTCGCCCTGACCGGCACCGACTACCGCGCCCCGGTCACCGACCCGGACTTCGCGGCCACCCGCCCCTACTGGGACCGGCTGCTGCCGTCCGAGTCGCCCGGCGTCTACCGCGCCGAACACCTCGCCGCCCGCCTCCTCGACGACCACGGCCCGGCCGTCCTCGCCCAGTGCGACGACCTGGCCGCCCTCGTGCGGGACGCGGCGCAGGCGGCGTACGACGAGGGGTACGAGCGGGGCGTCCACGACCACGACGCCACCCTCATCCTCACCGCGCTGCTGCGCCTGCACGACGACGCCGGCCCGCTGCGCCACGAGCCCGCCGCCCGCGCAGCCGCCCAGCTCTTCTGGGCGCACGGCACGACCGAGGAGGCCCGGCGGGACTGGCGGCGGCGCGCGGTGTCCCTGGCCCGGGCCCGGGACACCTTCGGCCTCGCCCCCGCCATCGCCGACCTGCGACGGGAAATGGCGGACGCCATCGCGGGCGGGACGGGCGAGACGGGCGAGACGGCGGAGGCGGCAGCGGCGTACCTCTTCGAGGAGCTGACGTGCGGCCCCGACGGCTTCGTCCTCGCCGCCGGCACCCGCACGCTGCTCGACAAGTTCCGCCGCACGGTGGGCGGCCCGGCCTACGACGAGGACGTCGCCGCCCTCGGCGACCCGGCCGCGCGGCGCCAGCTGGTCGAGGCGTGGCTCACCGCGTACACGGCCTCCACGGGCACCGAGGCCACGCCGGGCGACCTGGCCGAGGCGGTGGCCGCCGAGCTCTGCCCGGACCTGCCGCGCTATCCGCACGACGCCCCGCTCACCCGGACCGTGCGCGGCCTGCTCGGCGCCCACCCGCGCGTCACCGACGGCACCCTCACGCTCCGCATCGACGAACTCCTCGCCCGCACGCGCGCGTTCCGCGCCCACGACGTGCCCGGCCACCGCGCCTACCAGCACCGCCGCACCACCCTGCTGGCCGCCGAGCGGGCCCGGCTGCGCCTGGACGAGTACCGCCCGCGCGTGCTGCCGGCCTTCGTCCGCAGCCGGCTCATCGACGAGGTGTACCTACCGCTGATCGGCGACAGCCTCGCCAAGCAGCTCGGCACCGCGGACGCCGCCCACCGCACCGCCGGCGGCGGGCTCCTCCTGCTCGTCTCCCCACCGGGCTACGGCAAGACCACCCTCGTGGAGTACGTCGCCGACCGCCTCGGCCTGATGCTGGTGAAGATCAGCGGCCCGGCGCTCGGACACGGAGTGACCTCCCTCGACCCCGCCGAGGCGCCGAACGCCACCGCCCGCCAGGAGGTCGAGAAGATCAACTTCGCGCTGGAGGCGGGCAACAACACCCTCCTCTACCTGGACGACATCCAGCACGCCTCGCCCGAGCTGCTCCAGAGGTTCATCCCGCTGTGCGACGCCACCCGCCGCGTCGACGGCGTACGGAACGGCGCACCCCACACCTACGACCTGCGGGGCAAGCGCTTCGCCGTGTGCATGGCCGGCAACCCGTACACCGAGTCCGGCAGCCGCTTCCGGATCCCCGACATGCTCGCCAACCGCGCCGACGTCTGGAACCTCGGCGACGTCCTCACCGGCAAGGAGACCGCCTTCGCGCTGAGCTTCGTCGAGAACGCCCTGACGGCCAACCCGGTCCTCGCCCCGCTCGCCGGCCGCGACCGCGCCGACCTCGACCTGCTGCTCCGCCTCGCCGAGGGCGACACCGCGGCCCGTGTGGACCGGCTCGTCCACCCGTACGCGCCGGCCGAACTGGAACGTGTCCTGGCGGTGCTGCGCCACCTGCTCACGGCCCGCGCCACGGTCCTCGCGGTCAACGCCGCGTACATCGCCTCCGCCGCCCAGCAGGACGACGCCCGCACGGAGCCGCCCTTCCGGCTCCAGGGGTCGTACCGCAACATGCGCAAGATCGCCCAGCGGATCCAGCCGGTCATGAACGACGCGGAACTGTCGGCGCTGATCGAGGACCACTACCGGGCCGAGGCCCAGACCCTCACCACGGGAGCCGAGGCGAACCTGCTGAAGCTGGCCGAGCTGCGCGGCACCCTGACTCCCGGGCAGGCGGCCCGCTGGACCGAGGTGAAGGCCGCCCACGTGCGCGGCCGGGCCCTCGGCGGCGCGGACGACGACCCTCCCCCGGCCTTCGGCCGGGGGGAGCCCCATCTCGCTGCGCTCGACCGGGCCGTGGCCGCCCTCGGTCTCCTCGCCGACCGGATCGGCGCCGTCGAGTCGGCGATCGACCGCGCCGCGCTTGCGGGCCCCCACCCCTCCGGGGCCCACGCCCGGCGCCCGAAGACGCCGGAGGAGTGAGGGCCGTACGGGCGGCCCCGCTCACCACGCCTCGGTGTCCTCCGCCGTGCCGGCGGAGGTCGTGGGCCCGCCCGTACGCCCGGTCCCCGCCCGCAGGCGCGTCGCCACCAGCGGCAGGACGAGTACGGAGACCATCGCGGCGCCGACCAGCGACGTCGCCTCGTCCGAGCCGAGGACCTCCTGGTCCACGCCGATGGTCGTGATCGCGACGACCAGCGGCAGACACGTCGAGGCGAAGAGAGCGAGGGCCCGGCGGTCGGGCGGGCCGAGATCGCGCGGCGCCAGCAGATACACCGGCACCCCGCGCACCAGCAGGAACAGCAGCAGGAAGGCCGGTACGAGCAGCAGCGAGCCCGCGTCGTGGAGCAGCGCGTCCAGATCGAACTCGATCCCGGTGACCACGTAGAACAGCGGCACGAGGAAACCGAAGCCCATCGCCTCGACCTTTCCGAGGACCTCCTCGCTGCTCGCGGGCGCGGCCCGGTGCAGTACGAGGCGGGTGAGCACACCGGCCGCGAAAGCGCCCAGCAGCACGTCGAGGCCGAAGACCTCGGCAAGGCCCAGCATGCAGGCGAGCAGCAGCATCACGAACCGGACGGCGAACTGGCCGCTGCTGTGCAGGGTCCGCTCGGTCAGCCGCCCGAACCACGGCGGACGCGGACGCAGTGCCCAGAACACGGCGCCGGCCGTGACCGCGCCGAACGCCGCCAGCAGCGCCGCCGACTCGGCCGGCCTGCGTCCGCTGAGCAGCAGTGCGACGGCGACCACGGGGCCGAACTCGCCGACCGCCCCGAACGCCGACATCACCGTCCCGAACCGCCCCCGCAGCTCTCCGCTGTCGCGCAGCATCGGCAGCACCGTGCCGAGCGCCGTGCTGGTCAGCGCGGTGCCGATGACGAACGCCTCGAAGACGTCGCCGCCGCTGATCAGGAAGGCGAGCCCGATGCCGGCGACGAGGGAGACCAGCCAGGCCCACAGCGAGCGGCGCAGCGTGTCGCCGCGCACCGCCGCGAACTCGATCTCGTAGCCGGCCAGGAAGATCAGCATGGACAGCCCGAGATCGGCGAGCGTGTCCACGACCTCGTCCGGGTGGGCCCAGCCGAGCACGTCCGGGCCGATGAGGATCCCGAGGGCGATCTCGAAGATGACCAGCGGGATCCGCACCCGGTGCCCCGTGGCGTGGACGAGCAGCGGTGCCAGGACGGCGGCGGCCATGATCAGGACGAGGGTGCCCGGATGGGTCATGGCGGGCGTCTCCCTCCCTGGACGGCAGGCGGCCACCGGGCGCGACGGCGCACCGCCCGGTGGCCACCCTCACCCGCCCGACGGGCCCGCACCACCGGACGTACGCCGTCGGAAGGACCGGCCCGACGGGGCGGCGCCGGTCAGTGGTGGGCGTGGACGACGGCGTGTCCCTTGCCGCGGCCGATCATCCACTTGTTGACGGGCGTGGTGAGCACGAAGGCGACGGCGAGCCCGCCGAGCAGGGCGTACCAGAACAGGCCCTCCGAGAGCTGGGCGTCCATCGCGCCCGGCACGAGGGCGATGATCCCGTTGTCGACCAGTTCCATCACGGCGATGGAGACGGTGTCGGCGGCGAGCGCGACCTTGATCGCGGCCTTGAGGCCCAGTCCGGCGCGGCGCACCGCGAAGAGGGTGAACGAGTAGCCGAAGACGAACGCGAGCGCGATGGCGAGGATCATCGTCGGGACGTTGCCCCACGCCAGGGCGGTGCCGACGACCATCCCGAGGATCTCGCCGATGGCGCACCCGGTGAGGCAGTGCAGCGTGGCCTTCGCGGCCATGGCCCACGAGGCGGGGCCGTGGCCGGGGTGGTGGCCGTGGCCGTCTCCGGCGTGTCCGGTGTGTTCTGCGTGCCGGTGAGTGCTGTGGTCCATGACTTCGTCCCCATTCGATGTCCCGCGGGCCACTGACCGGCCCGCCCCCCACGACCCGGAACCATATACCCCTGGGGGGTATAAAGCGAACGGCCTGCTCGAGTGGCCGACGGGGGGGAGGCGAGGAGGGGCGGGCGGGCGCCGCTCGTGGCGCCCGCCCGCCCCCTGCGCGGAGCGAGGCGTGTCAGTCCCTGCCGAGCAGCTTGTTCATCTGCTCGATCTCCGCGCTCTGCGAGGTGATGATCTCCGCGGCCATCTTCTTGGCGGGCGGGTGGGCGCCGTCGGCCCGCTCCGTCCGGGCCATCTCGACCGCGCCCTCGTGGTGCTTGATCATCATTTCCATGAACGCCGTGTCGAAGGCCGCGCCCGAGGCGTTCTCGAGCTCGGCCGTCTCCTCGGCGGTCATCATGCCGCCCGTGCCGTGCCGGGAGTGGTCCATGGCGCCCTCGGCGGGCACCTGCTCGCCCCAGGAGCTGAGCCAGCCGGACAGGGTCCTGATCTCCGGGTCCTGGGCCTTCTTGATCTCGGCGGCGAGCTTCTTCACCTCGGCCGACCGTGCCCGGCCGGGCGCGAGGTCGGCCATCTCGACGGCCTGGCGGTGGTGGGGGATCATCCCCGTCGCGAACGCCACGTCGGCGGCGTTGTGCCGCCCCTGCGGGACGGACGCGGACGCGGAGGGGGAGCCGGCGTCGTGGCCGCCGTGCCCGGTCGCCGGGCCGTCGCCGTCGCCGTCACCGCCGCAGGCGGCGAGGACGAGCACGGCGGCGCCGGCGATGACGGCGGCGGCACCGCGACGGACGAGGGAACGCTTGTGCTGCATGGTGGTGCGACTCCTTCACGCGCGCCGTTCGCGGCGCGCGGGTGGAACGGATGGAGGGCGTGCGAGGGCACGGCACCCGTCACCGGGGACTCCCGGGCGTGGGGTGCCGGGCGGGCCGCTCTATATCCGCAGGAGCTGGAGCTCGGAGAGGTCGGGCGGCGACCGCCCGTCGTGGGGCGACCGCGACGACGCCGCGGCCGGGGAGGGCGCCGGGCGCGCGTCCGACAGGGCGCCGGCCGGCGCGGGCGGCGTGTACGCCGAACCGACACCGGCGGCCGCGCACGTCCCGTCGGCGTGGGCGAGGTGACTCGCTCCGCCGTCCGTGTGCGCACAGGCTCCGTCCGCGTGCGGCATGGCGTCCGCCGTGGTCGTCACCATCGCGTGACCGGAGACCGAGTGGACCGTCGGCGTCACGCCGGGGGCCAGGCCGTGCATGCCGAGCACTCCGGCCAGCACGGCCATCACGAGCAGCACGAACAGCCGCCCGGCCGGGCGGTCGCTGGACCGGCTGCTCTTGATCACGCGCCCATCGTACGGACGCGCCACCCGGCGGCAGGCCGGACGCCCTTGCCTCACCTATCGAGTTTCGATAGATTCCCATCGTAACTCGATGGAAGGGCTGGGGTCGGTCATGGGAAATCTGGCAGTGCGGGCGCTGCGCGCCGTGCTCGTGGTGGTGCTCGTCGGCACCGTGTTCGTGCAGGCGTTGATGGTGTGGGCGCTGGCCAGCGGGAACGACCCGGAGGACGGATCGCTCCCGTTGACCTCGATGCGCGTGATCACGGTCCTGGGCATGGTGGCCGTCCAGGGCGCCCTGTTCTGCGTATGGCGTCTGGTGACGATGGTGCGTCGCGGGACCGTGTTCTCCCACGCCGCCTTCCGGTACGTGGACGGGGTGATCGGCGCGATCGTGGCGGCCGCCCTGGTGTGGTTCGCGGTCACGGCCGTCAATGCCCCGGGCCAGCGGGAGGACCCGGGTGTCACCGTCATCATGGCCGGGATCGGCGTGGCCATGCTCGGGGTGGCGCTCGTCGTGCTGCTGCTGCGGATGCTGCTCGCCCAGGCCGTCGCCCGCGACGTCGAGGCGGCGCGGATGCAGGCCGAGCTGGACCAGGTGATCTGATGGCGATCGTCGTGGACATCGACGTGATGCTGGCCCGGCGGAAGATGTCCGTGGGCGAGCTCGCCGACCGCGTCGGGATCACGCCGGCCAACCTGGCGGTCCTCAAGAACGGCCGCGCGAAGGCGGTGCGCTTCGCGACGCTCGCCGCGCTCTGCGAGGTGCTCAAGTGCCAGCCGGGCGACCTGCTGCGCTGGGAGGCCGAGGACGCCGCGAGCGGCTGACGGCCTCGCCGGCTCCTGTGCTCGACGCCGGCGCCGCCCTGACGACCCGCCCCGAGCGGTCGGTGGCCCCGTCGGGGTGTGCAGAGGGCTTCCGTGGGATACCTGCCCCCGGGAGTTGCCCGCGCGTCCTCAGGAGGCTCACGAACATGCAGGACAACGGCGGAAGCGAGAGCACCGGCCCGCAGATCGGCGCCCAGCCGGAACCGCCCTACCCCAAGCAGCGGCAGCAGGCCCCGGGGCTGGAGCGGGACATGCGCCCCCGGCCCCGCTACGAGGCCGAGCGCTACCGTCCGGCGGACAAGCTCCGCGGCAAGGTCGCGCTCATCACCGGCGGTGACTCGGGCATCGGCCGCGCCGTCGCGCTGCTGTACGCGCGCGAGGGTGCGGACGTGGCCATCGTGTACCTGCCCGAGGAACAGCCGGACGCCGAGGAGACCCGCGACGCGGTGGAGGCCGCCGGGCAGAAGTGCCTGCTCCTGCCCGGTGATCTCGCCGACGCCTCCTTCTGCCGGGAGACGGTCGACCGGACGGTCCGGGAACTGGGCGGCCTGAACATCCTGGTGAACAACGCGGCGCACCTGAACAGCCAGACCGACCTCTCGCAGCTCTCCTTCGAGGACTGGGACAGGTCCTTCAAGGTCAACGTGTACGCCTACTTCCACCTGGTGCAGGCCGCGCGTCCGCACCTCGGGGAGGGGGACGCGATCATCGCCACGGCCTCGGAGGAAGCCCTCAGGGGCAGCGACACCATGATCGACTACGGGGCGTCCAAGGCGGCGTTGGTGAACTTCACCAAGTCCATCGCCGAGCACCTCGCCAAGGACGGCATCCGAGCGAACGTGGTCGCCCCGGGCCCCACCTGGACGGTGCTGAACGTCGCCGATCCGAACATGCCCCAGGAGGGCCTCGCGCATCTGGGCAGCGAGGGACCGCTGGCGCGTGTCGCACAGCCGGAGGAGATCGCGCCGGTGTACGTGTACCTGGCCTCGGACGCCGATTCCAGCTTCACCGTCGGCGAGGTCATCGCCGTCACCGGCGGCATCACCACCACCGACTGACCGGCCCTCGGCTCCCGCGAGCCGAAGGCACGGACCGCGGCACGCGGCCGGTCAGGGCCACACCAGGCAGTACGGCTGGTGCCCCGCCTCATGCAGCCGGTGCGAGAAGTCCTGCCACTCGTGCAGCGATTGGAGGAGGCGGGGCGCTGACCTGGTACTTCTCGGCGAAGTGTGCGGTGACCTGCGGAAACTGCTTCCGGTAGTTCTCATGGGTCAACGCCGTTTCCCGGGCTCATGTGCCCTGGATGTGCCCTCGCGGCTCACAGAGCCAGGGGCTTGGACAGGGGTATTGACCTCTGTTGCAGACCCTCCAGCACGAGGTGAGGAATCACTTCAAGTGCAGTGTTCAAGGCGTACTCCAGAGCCGCAGCATCGGGGGACCGGTCGATGTCCAACGCATCGGTCCACTTGCGTGGCTGATAACGCGCCAGCATGGAGAAGCTGTAGAGGAGCAGCCACCAGGACATCAGCGGTGTCGGTGGCGTTTTGCTCGTCTCGAAAGCGGGCCGCAGGTAGCGGTACGCCCTGAAGCGATAGACCGGGGCCCGAGCTTCGAAGAACTCTTCGATGTCCGCCTCTTGCATGTCGTTCTGGGGAGCCGGCCAACAAAGCTCGACGGAGAAGGACCCGGCCTTGAGTTCCTCGAACGCCTCATCCTCAGCGCCCCATACTCGCGCGCCTTGGAGGCCCTGGTACCTGGCGATGAAGTCCCTGACCCACGACTTCCTGTCTGTCAGCGGGGGAGTGTCCTCGTGTACGAAGACGGTGGCGCGAACGTATCCTGCGGTTCCAGTAGCAGTGTCGTCGAACCACCTGCCCGCGTTTCTGGCAGACACGTAGCTGCGTGCCAGCAGGTCAACTGCGGGGGTGTGCTTCGATCCTTCGAGTGGAACCTCGACGAGTTCAGGTATCGAGTTCCATATGGATCCGAGGCTGACTGCGCCTGTCGTGCGTTCTGACTTGGTGGTGTCGGAGACTGCCTGGAACGCACCCACCCCCTCCGGCCTGACGGCGATGTCTGGGATGTCGTGTTTCATGTCCGGGATCTTCAGGCCGTGCTTGTCGAAGGTCCATGTCCCCTGCGCGTGGGCGGCTGTTATCGCCAGTCCGGCCTGGACGAGGCCGTAGTACAAGTTGATGGGGCGAGTGGCGGGAGAGACGACTTCGGCCGCCTTCATCTGTTCCTCGAACTGTTGCAGGGCGGCGGAGAAGGTTTTCCTCCTGGAAGCCGAACTCTTGAGGTGACTCTTGTCCGCCAGGCTCGTACGGCAGTGTCGCAACCCCAGCTGTATCGCTGTCGTCCCGTTCATGTACTCCCGCCTTCTTCCGTAAAGGACAGTGTGACTGCTCGGGAGTCAGGAAGGCGGGAAAATGCGAAGGGATGATCGGCGTGACCAGGAGCGCTTTATGAAGTTGCGGCGCGTGACCTTGGCGTTGTCTGTGGTGCCGGCCGCCGCGTTGCTGCCATTCGTCAGGAGCGAACGAGGCGGGCGATGGCGTCGCTGGCTTCCTTCAGCTTGATGTCGCCGCTGTCAGTGCCGTCCGCCACGGCGGTGCGTACGCAGGTGTCCATGTGCTCGTCGAGCATCTGCAGGGCGAAGGACTGCAGGGCGCGTGTGGTGGCGGAGACCTGGGTGAGGACGTCGATGCAGTAGGTGTCTTCTTCCACCATGCGCTGCAGACCTCGGACCTGTCCTTCGATCCGTCGCAGTCGTTTGAGTACGTCCTCTTTTCGATTGCTGTAGCTGGCCATCGGCCTCTTCTCCCTTCTTCTCGCGGGGTCAGTGCTGGTGGTTGCTGTCGGTGTGCTCTTCGCCGGTTGCCGGCTTCGGCGCGTCGGCGGGAGTCGACTTGCCGGTGTGGACGGTGAAGGCCGCGGTGCGGACGGTGCCGTTGTGCTTGAAGTCGAGGAACAGGCGGTACGTCCCGGCGCTGGGCGCCGTGGCGGTGAAGGAGATGCCGGGGCCAGGCTTGGTGGTGCCGTCGCCGGGTTCGCCGTTGGGGTGGACGTGGAGGTAGGCGAGGTCGCCGGAGCGCAGGGCGACCAGGTGGCCGTAGGCGCCGAGGTAGGGCTCCAGGTCGGTGACCGGGCGGCCGTCGCGGCTGATGCTGAGGGTCAGCTCGTCCGCCTTGCCCGGGCGCAGGGCGCCGTTCAGGGTGACGGTGTAGCCGTCGATCGTTGTGGTGGCCGCGGGTTCGGGCAGGGCCGCCGCCTTGTAGGCGCCGGAGGCTGCGAGGTCCGCGCCCAGGGTGAGGTTGGTGGCGTCTTCGGCGTCCGGGGTGAAGTCGGCGAAGACGCGGTAGGTGCCGGCGGCGGGCAGGTCGACAGGGGTGCTCCAGGTGCCGTCGGCTGCGCGGGTGGGGTGCAGGTGGCGGTAGGTGACCAGGTCGCGTGAGGCGAGGATGAGGTGGAGCTCCTTGCCGTGCTCGCGCCGGAAGGACGTCACCTGGTGTCCGTCCTGGTCGCGGATGGCGAAGCGGAGTTCGCTCTCTTCACCTGCGGTCACGCGAGGTGTCTTGAGGTCCAGGGTGTATCCCGCTTCGGAGATCTGCAGGCCCGCGGGAGTGGCGTTCGCGTGGCCGGACGGTGCCGGGCGGTCGTGCTTCGCGTGCGCTGCCGGGTCCTGGTCTCCGGCGGCGGGGTCGATCGCCGCGCCGACCCCGTAGGCAGTACCGAAGGTGGCCGCGAGCGCGGCAGCGAAAACGGTGATCTTCACGCCGGTGTTCATGACGTGCCCTCTCTTGTCGGCGTCGCGCTTCTGCTGAAACTTGACGCCGACTATATACCCCTAGGGGGTATGTGTAAGGGGCTCCATCAATGTTTGCCAGATATACCTAGGGGGGGTATACATGGTGACGCCAGAGTACCCCCCAGGGGTACATGATCACCTTGTCTAGGAGGAACCCATGTCCTGCTGCACCCCCGACGGCAGCTGCTCCACCGGCACCACTACGTCCACGGCCACGGCGGGCACCACCACCGTCTACGACGTCTCCGGGATGACCTGCGGCCACTGCAAGGCCACGCTCACCAAGGAGATCGGCGCGCTGGGCGGCGTCCTGGCGGTCGACGTCGATCTCGAAGCCGGCCAGGTCAGCGTCACCACGAAGGACGAGCCCGACGACGCGCTGCTGGCCAAGGTCGTCGACGACGCCGGTTATGAGCTCACCGGCCGCGCGGCCTGAAGCCTCCGCATACCTGCCGGGCCCGCCCGCGGGCCCGGCCACCTCCGTTCGTTTCCCTTGTTCGCCGATCAGCACGAGGAGCACTGATGGCCACCACGGTCCCCGACACAGCCGAGGTAGAACTCGCCATTGGCGGCATGACCTGCGCCTCGTGCGCCGCCCGGATCGAGAAGAAGCTCAACCGGATGGACGGGGTCACCGCCACCGTCAACTACGCGACGGAGAAGGCCAAGGTCCACTACAGCGGTGACGTGTCCGTCTCGGAGCTGATCGCCAGGGTCGAGGCCACCGGGTACACGGCCCGCGAACCCGAGCCGGTACGTGCCGAGCCTGCGCCCGGCACGGAGAACGCCGAGACCGCCGACGAACTGCGCCCCTTGCGGGAGCGGCTGGTGACGGCGGTGGTGCTGGCGGTCCCGGTCATCGCGATGGCGATGGTGCCGGCGCTGCAGTTCGAGTACTGGCAGTGGCTGTCGCTGACCCTGGCGGCGCCCGTGGTGACGTACGCGGCCTGGCCCTTCCACAGGGCCGCGTTCACCAACGCCCGGCACGGCGCGGCCACGATGGACACCCTGATCTCGGTCGGCACGTCCGCGGCCTTCCTGTGGTCGCTGTGGGCCCTGTTCCTCGGCACCGCGGGCATCCCCGGCATGACCCACCCCTTCGAGCTGACCATCTCCCGAGGCGACGGCTCCGGGAACATCTACCTCGAGGCCGCCGCCGGGGTGACCGCCTTCATCCTCGCCGGGCGCTACTTCGAGGCCCGCTCCAAGCGCAAGGCCGGCGCCGCGCTGAAGGCCCTGCTGGAACTGGGCGCCAAGGACGTCACCGTACTGGGCCCCGACGGCAGTGAACGCACGATCCCCACTGGGGAACTGGCGGTGGGCGACCGCTTCCTGGTCCGCCCCGGCGAGAAGATCGCCACCGACGGCACGGTCGTCGAGGGCACCTCCGCGGTCGACGCCTCCATGCTCACCGGCGAGTCGGTACCGGTCGAGGTCGGCGTGGGCGACCCGGTCACCGGAGCGACCCTGAACGCGGGCGGCCGGCTGGTGGTCGAGGCGACCCGGGTCGGCGCCGACACCCAACTGGCGCGGATGGCGAAGCTGGTCGAGGACGCGCAGAACGGCAAGGCCGCCGCCCAGCGGCTCGCCGACCGCATCTCCGGCGTTTTCGTCCCGGTCGTCATCGCCCTCGCCCTGGCCACGCTCGGCTTCTGGATCGGCAACGGCGCGGGGCTGACCGCCGCCTTCACCGCGGCCGTCGCCGTCCTGATCATCGCCTGCCCCTGCGCCCTGGGCCTGGCCACGCCGACCGCGCTGATGGTCGGCACCGGGCGCGGCGCCCAGCTCGGCATTCTCATCAAGGGCCCCGAGGTCCTGGAGTCCACCCGCAAGGTCGACACCATCGTCCTGGACAAGACCGGGACCGTCACCACCGGCCGCATGACCCTGCTCGCCGTGCACACTGCCGAGGGCACCGACGAGACGGATGTACTGCGCTTGGCCGGCGCCCTGGAGCACGCCTCCGAACACCCGATCGCGCAGGCAGTGGCCGCCGGGGCAGCCGACCGCACGGGCACCCTGCCCGTCCCGGAGGACTTCGCCAATGCCCCCGGTCTCGGCGTGCAGGGCGTCGTCGAGGGGCACGCCGTCCTCGTGGGCCGCGAGCAGCTCCTCGCCGAGTGGGCCATGGAACTGCCCGCCGGCCTGGCACGCGCCAAGGCCGAAGCAGAGGCGGCAGGACGTACCGCGATCGCGGTCGCCTGGGACGGCGAGGCGCGGGCGATCCTGGAGGTCGCCGACGCGGTCAAGGAGACCAGCGCCGAGGCCATCACCCGGCTGCGTGCCCTGGGCCTGACCCCGATCCTCCTCACCGGCGACAACAGGGCCGTCGCCGAGGCGGTGGCCGCGGAGGTCAGCATCGCTCCCGAGCACGTGATCGCCGAGGTCATGCCCGAGGACAAGGTCGCCGTTGTCAAGCGCCTCCAGGGCGAAGGGCGTTCGGTGGCGATGGTCGGCGACGGAGTCAACGACGCCGCCGCGCTCGCCCAGGCCGACCTGGGCCTCGCCATGGGCACCGGCACCGACGCCGCGATCGAGGCGGGCGACCTCACCCTCGTCCGCGGCGACCTGCGCGCCGCCGCGGACGCCATCCGACTGGCCCGCAGGACACTCGGCACCATCAGGTCCAACCTGTTCTGGGCCTTCGCCTACAACGTGGCCGCCCTGCCGCTCGCCGCCGCCGGGCTGCTCAACCCGATGATCGCCGGAGCCGCCATGGCCTTCTCCTCCGTCTTCGTCGTCGGCAACTCCCTGCGCCTGCGCGGCTTCAAGGCCGCGAGCTGAGAACACTTCCCAAGTGGGTGAGGGCGGGCCTGATGGCCCGCCCTCACCCACTTCTGCCCTGCCGCTTCAGGCCCGCCCGCAGGGGTCACCCCGCGTCGGCTCCCGCCTGCTTGCCCAGCGTGATCTGCACGCGCAGACACATCCCCAACACCTGCCGGACCAACGTCACCTGCGTCGTGCCGACTCCGCACCACGTCCCGCTCAGGCGTCCGCTGGTTCGGCGGCGCCGAGCAGGCGGAGCAGGCTGACACGCAGGACATCCTGCGCCACCGTCGCGGGTAGTCGGCCGGCGTCCTGCTCCGTGCTCGCTGTGTGCCCGAGCGCCATGGTCGAGGCGACGAGCCAGTCGACGGGGAGCCGGTCGTCGAATTCTCCGGCCCGTTGGCCTCGTTCGATCACCTGTCCAATTCGTTCCGCGACGGGCAGGTGCCGGTCGCGGTCGACCTCTGTGCTGACGGGCTGTGCGCTGATCATCTTCAGCAGCACGGGGTAGCGCTCGGCCACTTGGGCGCTGGCATCGATCATGCGGAGCAGCGTTTCCGTTGCGGTGTCGGCGTCATGGGCGATGGCGTCCATGGCAGCGACGGCCTCGTCGGTAATCCGCTTGACCACGGCCAACAAGAGCTGTTCCCGGGAAGCGAAGTGGGCGTAGATCGTCGGTCGGGTCACGCCCGCGGCCCCGGCGATGGTCTCCAGGCCGGCGTCGGGCTCGACGTTGAGGACCTGAGTTGCGGCATCCAGGATGGCGGCCCTGCTGCGGCGGGCGTCAGCGCGGCGGTTACGGGAAGGGGATGACTTCATTTCTTACATGTTGCCAAACTTGTCAGCGGCTGTATATTTGACGGCTCGTAAAAGATAGCGTCCGTACATCAACCGCGGGAGCGACATGCGACCCCTTGGCAGCACCGACCCCGGACAGTTCATCGCGGACTTCTACACCTCCTTGACCGAGGAGTTGCTGCAATCGGACGAGGATGCGGCGGTGATCATCGATCGGTTTCACACCCCGGACATCGTCGAGATCGCCGACGGACACCGGATGGACCGCGAGAAGCTCATCGCGCATTGCCGTCCAGTGCGCAAGAACCGCCCCACTTTGCGTATGGAGGTGCACGAGGCCATCGTCGACGGCGACCGGCTTGCCGCCCGGTACACCATGTACTCCTCGCAGCGCGGCAAGGACCTCGCCACCGAGGTCTACTTCTTCGGCCGGTTCGCGCCGGACGGGCGTATGAGCCGGGCCCACATGACCACCCGCACGCTTCGGGCCAATGGAAACAGCAGGCAGCAGGCGGTGACAGCGTGACCGAGCGCGTCTACACCGTCGCAGGCATGGTCTGCGGCCACTGCGCGGAGTCGGTGGGTGAAGAGCTCGAAGGCATCCCCGGTGTTACCGCTGTCAGCGTGGACGTCGATAGCGGCAGGGTTGTGATCACGAGCGATGAAGTGCTCGACACCGCGAACGTACGCGCGGCGATCGAGGAAGCGGGCTACGAGCTGTCTGCCGACGGCGCGTAGACCCCGCCGACAGCCGCCATGAGGCAGTGCCCCACCGTTGAACCGAACCGCACGCCGCGCTGTCCGTGAGCCATGCGTCACCACGGCCTTCGGCCGACCCGCCCGACGAGTGCACAGAAGGTGCACCTGCGGAACTGACCGCGTCCCTCACACGAAGCGGCAGCGTCAGGCCCGCCTCCGATATCCGTCACCGAGAGGGCTGCCATGGAGGATCACGTGGACTCGGACGAACTCGCCGCAGCGTATGGACGACTGCACGGATACGGTCCCGAATTCGGCGGAGACGAGGAGGGCAACCACGGGTTGACCAATCACGGCCCGATGGCTGTGGAGGTCATGTTCAGACGCGGGCTGGACACTGGCGTTCAGGGCTGGCTCGACCGCTATGTTCACCGCCTGGCGGAGCTCCCCGACGTCGGCGAACCCATCCAGCCCGACGAGTGGAGCGCAGCGCTCGGGCAGGCACGGCGGCTGCCGGACTGGACGGTGTACTTCCAGCGAGAGCTTGCCGAACGTTCCTGGCAGGACGTGCTTACTCAGTGGTGGTCACGCTTGCTGCCGGGCATCGTGGCCGGCTCAACCCATGGCGTGATCCGGGTCGGTCACGCGGTGCGTGCGCTCCGCGCCATACCTGGCCCGCCGGTGCGTCCGATGCTCGACGAGTTGGCGCACGGACTGGCGTTCTGGGCGGCGCGGTACCGTGAACTCACCGGGGTGGCTACGCCAACGGGCTCCCTCACACCACAGCAGGCCGTGACGGCCGTCAACCGGCTGGACAGCCAAAGCGGCTTCATCGCCCACCGGCTCGACCGCCTTGAGCGCAGCCCGGACTGGACCGCGAGCCTACGCATGCTGCAACCTGCCGCATCCGCCGAAGCGGTCCCGGCGCGGCTGGAGGCCCTGGTCGACAGCGCTGCCAGGGCATACCTCGGGCTTGGTCATGGAGATCCGGTCCTGCTCGTCCACGCCGCGACCGCGCCCAACGCCGTGCTGCATGTTCTCCCGGTCCTGCCGACAGAGCTGTGGCAGCGGAGCCTGACAGCGGCCTGGGCTGCCACGGCGGCGATCATCGCGACCTACGCGCCGGCCCAGTCGGCACCCGAAGCGGAAATCCGTGCGCGTCTCCCCGAGCTCTCCCGCGAGGATGCGCTTTGCCGGGCAGCGCAGCACGGTGACGAGCACGTCCTGAAGTTCACCGACACCGCAGTCGAGTCCTACGACCGCACTGGTGACCCGGCGTTTCTCGCCACGACCAGCCTGGCCGGTGAGCTGATCGACCAACCCTGATGCGATACCTGAAGTGCGGGCGGAGCCAGCTGACGCCCAGGTTCGGGAAGACCCGACGGGACCGTTCCGCACCGACATCGTCAGTGCGGAACGGTCCCGTCGGCTGCCAGGGTGCACCCGCAGCCCATGGGTCAGGCGTTGACGGACGCGCTGTTCGCGGTCGAGGGCTCCTCAGCGCCGGGCGATGCCGGGCGGCCCCGCATCAGCACCGCTGTCAGCAGGCCACCCGCGGCGGCGACGGCCGCGGCGCCGATGAAGGCGGCGCTGAAGCCGTCGGTGAGGGCGGGCAGGTCGCCGATCTCGTCCCCTCCCTGGGAGGTGGCCAGGGCGGTGAGGGCGGCGAGGCCGAGTGCGGAACCGACCTGGTAGGTGGTGTTGACGATGCCGGAGGCCAGACCGGCCTGTTCCTGCGGCACTCCTGAGATCGCCGACATCATCGCCGGGATGTAGGCCAGCGACATGCCGGTCGCGGCGACCAGCGAGGCCGGCAGGACGTCGACGACGAAGGTGCCGGTCGGCTCGACCGCCGCCAGCCAGACCAGGCCCGCGGCCAGGACGAACAGGCCGCCCGAGATCAGCGGCTTGGCGCCGAAGCGGCCCAGCAGGCGGGCGGTGATGAGGGTCATGAAGACCATCAGCAGGCCGGTCATCGGCAGCAGGGCGGCACCGCTGGCGAATGCTCCGTAGCCGAGGACCTGCTGCAGGTAGAGGTTGAGGAAGTACCACATCGGGATCCAGGCGGCTCCCAGCAGCGTCATCGCCAGGTTGGAGACGCCCAGGCCCGGTGTGCGCCAGACACGCAGCGGCATCAGTGGCGCCTTCACCGACTTCTGTACGACGAGGAAGAGGGCCAGCAGCACGGCGGCGCCGAGCAGTTCCAGCACCGTCTGCGTGGTGCCCCAGCCGACCTCGGGTGCGCGGACCACGGCGAACACGGCGAGCGCCAGGCCGGCGGTGACGGACGCGGCGCCGAGGACGTCGACCGCACCGCGACTGGGCGCGACGGAGGGCAGAAGACCGGTGGCGGCCAGAGTCGCGATGCCGATGGGGACGTAGATGATGAACACCCAGGGCCAGCTCGCCCACTCGGTGAACACGCCGCCCAGGAAGACGCCTGCGGTGCCACCGGCGGGGGCGGCGGCACCGTAGAGAGCCAGCGCCTTGCCGAGTTCCTTCGGGTTGTGGCCGAAGAGCATCATCAGCAGCGTCATGGACGCAGGCGCGATCAGCGCGCCGCCCACGCCCTGCACGGCACGGCCCACGACCTCCACCCAGGCGGTGCTCGCGGCGGCCGCGACGACGGAGCCGGCGATCAGCACGACCCATCCGCCGGCGAAGACCCGCCGGGCTCCCAGCAGGTCGGAGAGGCGACCGCCGAGCAGCAGCAGGCCGCCGAAGGCGATGACGTAGGCGTTGAAGACCCACTGCAGGTCACCCTGGGAGAAGCCCAGGTCGCGCTGCATTTCCGGAAGGGCCACCCCGATGATCGAGGTGTCCATGATGACCATGAACTGCGCGGCGGCCAGCACTACAAGTGCCCACCAGCGCCGTGGATCGACGGTTGACATCGCTCGTTCCCTCCCACTGAATCCAGATACCCCGAGGGGGTATCTCTGTCTCGCGACCGAACGATATACCCCCCAGGGGTATTTCGGAAAGGGATTGTTGTTCCGGGGCACGCTGTGTGCGAGGTCATCCAGGCCCGGCAGGAGAGTCCGAGGGCGGGGATGTCACTGGGGCGCCGTCTGCGGGCATGCCGCAGCAAGCCGTGGTGGGTGCGAGGCTTCCGGGGTGAACCCGGGTGTCAGATCGGCGCGGGTCCGGTCCTGTGTGGATGTCGGGCGAGTGTCCGTCAGGCGGGGCGGGGGCCGTAGTGGCCCAGGAACATGTCGACGCCGCTCACGATGAGGCGGTCGGTGAGGTCCTCGTCGATGTGTGTGCCGTAGGTGCCGAAGACCAGGTGGGGGAAGATCAGGAGTGCGTAGAGCTGGATGATCGCCGTTTCCGGGTCGGGAATGACCAGGCGGCCTTGGTCGGCGAGGGTGCGCAGGGCCTGGGCGGCGGCGGGGTGATGGCCTTCCGGCCCGTGGTGTTGCCAGGCCCGGCCCAGCTCGGGAAAGCGGCGCGCCTCGGCGGCGACCAGATTGCGCAGCGCGGTGACGTCGTCGTTGGTGCGCACCGAGTGGACCCACTGTCGTGCGGCGTCGAGCAGGGCCTGGCGGAGGTCGTCGGCCTCGACGAGCTTGGCGAGCGTGGCTGACGGCTCCCCGGACAGGGAGTCGTCCAGTGCGCCCGCGATCACCGCGGTGAAGAGCGCTTCCTTGCTGCCGAAGTGGTTGTAGACCGTCACCTTGGAGACGCCCGCCGCTGCGGCAATGGTGTCCATGCCGATGCCGAAGCCGTCCCGGAGGAAAAGTTCACGGGCGGCTCGCACGATGGCCTGTCGCTTGAAGGCGGCGCGAGGTCCGCTCGGCGGCTGCTTGGCCCCTTGCGTGTCCATGTGCCGAGCCTACACGTGCCTGTACTGAACGGTTGAGTTCACATGAACTGCACAGTACAGTTCAATTCACCGGCCGTGGTCATCCTGCGGCATGCCGGTTCGTCGCTGCCCATCAGTACGCATCGCACGTCGGTGACCGACTCCACAGCTCCTTCGCCTCGTCCTCCGCCCTCCGGCCCTCATCCGTCGGGCCTCATCCAAGGACTCAAAATGACGCACCCGACCGTCGGCGCTTCGCACCCACCGGGCCACGCCGACCACCCTCACGCCCATCCACACAGGTGGGTCGCTCTGGCTCTCCTCTGCCTGGCGCAGTTCATGCTGATCCTCGACGTCACCGTCGTGAACGTGGCGTTGCCCGACATGGCCGCGGACCTCGACCTCGGCCGTGAGTCACTGACCTGGGTCGTCACCGCGTACACCCTCTGCTTCGGCGGCCTCATGCTGCTCGGCGGGCGCCTCGCGGACGTGCTGGGCGCCCGTCGGACCCTGCTGGTCGGACTGGCCCTGTTCACGGCCGCCTCGATGGTCTGCGGCCTGGCGGGCAACGCCGCGGTCCTGCTGGGCGGGCGCATCGCCCAGGGGGTCGGCGCGGCACTGCTCTCTCCCGCCGCACTTTCCCTCGTCACGACCACTTTCCACGGCCCCGAACGCACCAAGGCCCTCGGCGCCTGGGCGGCCATCGGCGGGTCCGGCGCCGCCGCCGGTGTCCTGCTCGGCGGGGCGCTCACCGACGGACCGGGCTGGCCATGGGTCTTCTATGTCAACGTGCCCGTGGGACTCGTCGTCCTGGCCGCCCTCCCCGGCGTCGTGGCGGCCCGTGCCCCGCAACCAGCCCGGCTCGACCTTCCGGGGGCCCTGCTGGCCACCGCCGGAACCGGCGCGCTGATCTACGGCCTGGTGGAAGCGGGAGACTCCGGCTGGGGGAGCCCGTCCACCCTGTTCCCGCTGGCCGGCGCCCTCGCGGCCTACGCACTGTTCACCGCCGTCGAGCGAACCAGTCGTGCTCCGCTGATGGACCTGCGCATGTTCACCCGGCGGCCCGTCCTCGCCGGGGCGCTTCTCATGCTCATGGCCACGGCGCTGCTGATCGCCTACTTCTTCCTCGGGTCGGTGTACCTCCAGCACCTGCGCGGCTTCAGCCCGCTGAGCACCGGACTGGTCTTCCTGCCCGTGGCCGTCGCCACCGGCGTCGGCGCACACCTGGGCTCCCGCCTGGTCGGCAGGATCGGCAGCCGTGCGACGGCCGGCGGCGGCATGGCCATCACCGCCGCCGGAACCGTGTCGCTGGCCCGGCTCTCGAACACGGACAGCGTGTACGCCGTGCTGCTGCCGGGCTTCGTCGTCGCCGCCCTCGGTCTGGGCGCGGTCTTCGTCACCGCGACCACCACGGCGCTCGCCATGGTCGAGCACCGAGAGGCCGGGCTGGCGTCCGGTGTGGTCAACACCTTTCACGAAGTCGGCGGCTCGATCGGCGTGGCAGTCGTCTCCACCGTCGCGGCCTCCGGTATCGAACGGGGATCCGCCGGCGGATTCACCGACGCGTTCACGCTGTGCGCGGCAGCGGCCGCGGTGACCGCAGTCGTGGCCCTGCCGCTCGTGCCGCGGGGCAAGCCCCGGATGACGGGCGGACCGCACGTGCACTGACCTCTGTCCCACCTCCAGAAGCCGGGCCTGCCTCGCTGAGACGTGCGCCGACGAGTGCGCCGCCCAGGCGGACATGCACCAGCACTGCCGCGTCTGCGCCGAAGTGTGCCGGCGCTGCGAGCGGGCGTGCAACGACGTGCTCGCGAGTCTGGGCTGACTTCGGCTGCACAACGCCGGGCGGCCCCCAGGTTCTCTGGGGGCCGCCCGGCGTTGTGGTGGTGCGGGTCAGTGGTAGGCGTGGACGACGGCGTGGCCCTTGCCGCGGCCGATCATCCACTTGTTGACCGGCGTCGTGATCACGAACGCCACGGCGAAGCCGCCGAGCAGGGCGTACCAGAACAGCCCGTCCGACAGGTACGCGTCCATCGCGCCCGGGACGAGGGCGACGATGCCGTTGTCGACCAGTTCCATCACGGCGATGGAGACGGTGTCGGCGGCCAGCGCCACCTTGACCGCGGCCTTCATGGACACCCCGGCGCGCACCACGGCGAAGAGGGTGAAGGAGTAGCCGAAGACGAAGGCCAGGGCGATGGCCAGCACCATGGTCGGCGCGTTGCCCCACATCAGCGCGGTGCCGATGACCATGCCGAGGATCTCGCCGACGGCGCACCCGGTGAGGCAGTGCAGCGTCGCCTGCATGGCCGTCGCCCACGTGGTGCCGTGAGCCTGCCCGCCGTGATGCCCGCCGTGCCCCTCGTGTTCGCCGTGGCCGCCGACATGGGCGGCGTGGTCGTGTGCGGTACGGGAGTGGTGCGTGCTGTGGTCCATGACCTTCATCCCCGTTCTACGTCCCGCAAGGCCCCTGGTGGCCCCACCGCAGAAACCATATACCCCCTGGGGGTATCTAGCTAGGGACGATCCGAACTCGCTGTTGGGCGCTGGAGGAGCTTCCACCTGCGCCCGCCATCGACGGACTCGTAGACGGCATCGGCACTGTCCGCCGCCAACAGACGCTGCGCGGTCACCGCGGTCAGCGCCCTGCCCTCCCCGTCCGCAGGCAAGCGGCCCTGCTCCGTCCACGTCCGCCCGTCGCGACTGGCGACGAGGCGGCCGTCGGCCGTGAGCGCCAGCAGCCTGCCCGGTTCCGGCTCCTCCACCGCGACCAGTCCGGGCGCCGACGAGACGGGTCGGAAGGTCCGCGCGCCGTCATCACTGCGGGCCAGGCCCGTGCCGGTGGCTGCCCACACGGTGGCCGCGCTGCCCGGGTGGGAGGCGAGATCGAGCGCCGCCACCTTCGCGCGCTTGGCCCAGGTGCGGCCCTCATCGGTGCTGGCCCACACCCTCTCGCTCAGGCTGTCGAATCCGTACAGCGAATCACCGGCCTCTTCCAACGCGTGGAAGTCGGCGTCGCCTTCGGCGGAGACGGTCTGCCAGGTGCGGCCGGCGTCCGTGCTGCGGATCAGACCCAGATGGGCGGGCCGAGTGCCGGATTCGGCAGGGCCGGGGTGACCGCTGGCCAAGAATGTGGACGGGCCGGTGACGGTGAAGCCCATCGTGTCCTGATGGCGGTCGGCCACCCGGGTCGCAGTACTGCCCTCCAGGCGGAAGACGCCGTGGTGGCCGGCGGCGTAGACCGTGCCGTCGGCCGGGTCGACGCCCAGGCCGTGCAGGTGGCCGGTCCCCGGGTCGGGAGCGGCCCCGTCTCCGCCGGTGCCGGTGGTGTCTGTGGCGGAACAGGAGGAGAGGAGCAGGCCGGTGGCCGCGAGAAGGATCAAGGCACGCGAACGGAGCCGCGCTATGCGAATCATGGTGTGAGGTCCAGGCGGGGAGAAGGGCGTGAGGGTGGGGTGGGCCGGTGCGGGGCCCGGCGGACACCGAGGCCCTGCTGACGGTGCTGGCGCGGCTGAAGGCGG
Organism: Streptomyces sp. NPDC032940; assembly: GCF_040636935.1. NCBI lineage: Bacteria > Bacillati > Actinomycetota > Actinomycetes > Kitasatosporales > Streptomycetaceae > Streptomyces > Streptomyces sp. NPDC032940. The sequence continues at coordinate 70,246 of NZ_JBEZVJ010000022.1, forward strand.
CGGGCAACTCG
>NZ_JBEZVJ010000022.1:70266-123614 GCF_040636935.1 Streptomyces sp. NPDC032940
CCTGCACCCTCTGTTCGGCACTCCCGTCCACACCTTCACGGCCGAGGACGTGGAGACGATCGGCAGCATCCTGGAATGGCACCCCTCGGGGCGTCCGCCCCGCACCGACGTGAGCGATCAGCCCTTGCCGAGCAGTCCGTTCATCTGCTCGATCTCCGCGCTCTGCGAGCTGATGATCTCGCCGGCCATCTTGGTGGCCGGTCCGTAGGTGCCGTCGGCCTGCTCGGTCTTCGCCATGTCGACCGCGCCCTCGTGATGCTTGATCATCATCTCCATGAAGGCGGTGTCGAACGCCTTGCCCGAGGTGTTCTCGAGTTCGGTCATCTCCTCGGCCGTCATCATCCCGCCCATGTCGTGCATGGAGTGGTCCATGGCACCCTCGGCGGGCACTTCCTCGCCCCAGGAGGTCAGCCACCCGGAGAGCGTCTTGATCTCCGGGTCCTGGGCCTTCTTGATGTCTGCGGCGAGCTTCTTCACCTCGGCCGACTGCGCGCGGTCGGGCGCGAGGTCGGCCATTTCGATGGCCTGGCGGTGGTGGGGGATCATCCCCTTAGCGAAGGCGACGTCGGCGGCGTTGTGCTGCCCCTGCGACGCCGATGCCGACGCCGGGGCGGACGAGGAGGTGGTGGCGTTGTGGCCGTTGTGTCCGGCCGGGCTGTCGCCGTCGCTGTTGCCACCGCAGGCGGCCAGGACGAGTGCTGCCGCACCCGCGGCAGCAACGGCGGCGGTACGGCGGACGAGGGAACGCTTGCGGATCATGGTGGTGCAACTCCTTGGCGCGCCGTCGTCGGCGCGCGGTGGGAAGAGATGTCAGGGCGTGCGAAAGCACGGCACCCGTCACCGGAAGACACCGGCTACAGGGGTACCGAGCGAGCCGCTCTATATCCGCAGGAGTTGCAGCTCGGAAAGATCGGGTGGGGCCCGGCCGTCATGCGGCGACCCGGAGAACGTCGCGGCGGGCGCAGGGGTGGGCGGCGCGTCCAGCAGGGCGCCGGTCAGAGCGGGCGGCGTGTACGCCGAACCCGTGCCGGCAGCCGCACATGTCCCGTCGGCGTGATCGAGATGGCTCGACCCGCCATCCGTGTGCGTACATCCCCCGTCCGCGTGTGGAACGCCGTCCGCCGCGGCCATCACCATGTCGTGGCCTGCGCCCTTCTGCGCAGCCGGCGCCGCCCCGGGGGCGAGGCCATGCATGCCCAGCACGCCGGCCAGCACCGCCATCACCAGCAGCACGAACAGCCGCCCGGCAGGGCGGCTGCTTGATCGGGGGCTCCTGGTCACGGCACCCATCGTACGGGCCCCTCGTGTAAGCGGCAGGTGTGACGGTGCGATCGGGGGCTGCCCCTGCCGGCGTCTCCGGGCACGCCCTTCGCCCAGGTGGCGAGGGGACTCACCCGATCCGGTGATCGGCAGCACTCGTATGTGCCGTGAAGCCGAGGCCGCCTTGAGCCACATATGCGGACGTCCCAGCCCGCGCCCAACCCGGAGAGCGCGTCACCCGGACCTCAGGCGGCCGCTTGGCACGCAACGACCGCATGCATACAAGCCGTTACAGTCCGTATTGATGTCTGTCTGGTCGGTATTGCCGTGCACTCGGCCCGTGGCGCGCACCGCGGCGCCGCTGGTCGTGCTGCTTGCTGTGCTGGTGCACCTGCTGGCCTGCGCGCATGGACCGGCCATGACCGGGATGGCACGGGCGGAAACCGCGCACAGCGCAGGAGCGTTCCGTGGGCACGCACCGGAACCGGCCGACGCGGAGACCGCTCTGCTGCAGAGCGCGCCGACGCATGATCACCAGCCGCAGTGTTGTGATCTGGACGAACCCACGGTGCAGCCCTCGCGCGACATTCCCCTCGCCGACGGCCCAGCCCTCCATGTCCTCCGCGTTGAACACCCCGGCACCCAGCCGTCGGCCCCACGGGCCGGCGAGCACCCACCGGCTTCCCGCCCAAGTGGCTCGTCCACGGGACATACGCGGTCCCGTCTCGGCGTGTGGCGGACCTGATCGACCAAGTCCCGCGGTCCTTCACCCGGCTGCGGCCCACCAGTCGATCACCTCCACCTCCCTCTACAAGCGGCCTGTCGCTGTTCACGGCACCGGCCGCCGGAGAACCACGCCATGAAACACCTGACCTGCACGTCTGTCCTGGCTGCGCCGACGCAGCCGCTCCCCGAAGCCAAGCGCCCGACGCACACTCCCGCCGGCCTGGTCGGCAACACGCCCGTCCTCCACATCGGTGCTCCCTTCACCACGCCGGGGCACGGCTTCTGGGCCAAGATCGAGGGCCACAACCCGGGCGGCATCAAGGACCGCACCGCACTGCACATGGTGCGAGCCGCCCGCGAGCGCGGACAGCTCCTGCCCGGCGCCCGCATCGTCGAGTCTTCCTCCGGCACGCTCGGTCTCGGCCTGGCTCTCGCCGGCGCGACCTACGGTCATCCGGTCACCGTCGTCACCGATCCGGGCATGGAGCCCTTGATGACGGGACTCCTCACGGCCTACGGGGCCGTCGTGGACGTCGTCGACACCCCGCTCGCCTGTGGAGGCTGGCAGGGCGCACGTCGTCAGCGCGTCGAAGAACTCCTCGCCGTCCATCCCGACGCCTGGTGTCCTGATCAGTACAACAACCCGGAGAACGTGGCCGCGTACGCTCCGCTCGCCCACGAACTCGTCGCCCAGCTCGGCCGGATCGACACGCTTGTCGTGTCCGTCGGCACGGGCGGCCACTCCGCCGGGGTCGCCTCCGTCCTGCGTGGGTTCTTCCCCCGCCTGCGGGTCGTGGGGGTGGACACCTGCGGCTCGACCATCTTCGGACAGCCCGCGGCACCCCGTCTGATGCGGGGTCTGGGCAGCAGCATCCATCCGCGCAACGTCGCCTACGACCTGTTCGACGAGGTCCACTGGGTTGCCGCGCCGGAAGCGGTGTGGTCGGCACGCAGGCTGGCCCGTGACCACTACGCCACCGGGGGCTGGAGCGTCGGCGCGGTCGCGCTCGTCGCCCGGTGGGCGGCGCACACCCTGCCGGTCGAGAACCGGATCGTCGCGATCTTCCCCGACGGCCCGCAGCGGTACGTCGGCACGGTCTTCGACGACGTCTACTGCCGTGAGCACGGCCTGCTCGACGACCCACCCGCCGACGAACCCGAGGAAGTCGTCCGTCCGGGAGATCGGGTGGTGACCCGCTGGACGCGCTGCACCCACGTCACCGATCCCCTGGCTCCCGCCGGCGCACAGGATGTGGGAGACAGGACCGTAGGAGTCGCGCGATGAAGCACCTGTGGCAGCAGTCCCGCTCGTTCCCTGCCCCGATCCGGCTCTTGATGGCCAACCAGTTCGCCATCAACCTCGCCTTCTACATGCTGATGCCCTACCTGGCGGCTCACCTGGCCGGCGGGCTCGGGCTGGCGGCCTGGGCCGTCGGACTCATCCTGGGCGTCCGCAACTTCTCCCAGCAGGGCATGTTCCTCATCGGAGGCACGATCGCCGACCGATACGGCTACAAAGCCCCGATCATGGCGGGCTGCCTGCTCCGCACCGTCGGCTTCGGCCTGCTCGGCTGGGTCGACAACCTGCCCGCCCTTGTCGCCGCTTCGGCGGCCACCGGCTTCGCCGGTGCCCTGTTCAATCCCGCCGTACGGGCCTACCTCGCTGCCGAAGCCGGCGAGCGGCGGGTGGACGCCTTCGCGACCTTCAACGTCTACTACCAGGCCGGCATGCTTCTCGGCCCCCTGGTGGGCCTGGCTCTGCTGGCCGCCGACTTCCGGCTCGTCTGCACGGTCGCAGCCGCGATCTTCACCCTGCTGACCGTCCTGCAGTGGCGTGCCCTGCCCGCCCGCCGCGGCGATGCCCCCGGCGCGACGCCGGGCAACGTCCTGACGCAGTGGCGCACGGTCGTGGCCAACCGGCCCTTTCTCCTCTTCGCCCTCGCGATGATCGGCTCCTACGTCCTCACCTTCCAGGTCTACCTGGCGCTGCCCCTGGCTGCGGCCGACGTCCTCGGTGCGAAGGGCACCTGGGCGACCAGCGGACTCTTCGTCATCTCCGCCGCGGTCGCCGTGATCGGGCAACTCCGGCTCACCGGCTGGGCGAAGCGACGCTGGACCCCCGCTCAGGCACTCGTCCGCGGACTCACCGCCATGGGAATGGCCTTCGTGCCGCTCGCACTCGCACCACCCGAAGCTCCCGCCGCCGTACTCACCGCTCTGGTTCTGGCCGTGGCTCTCCTGGCCGTCGGCGGTGCCATCGTCTATCCGTTCGAAATGGACACCGTCGTCACGCTCTCGGGCAACCGGCTCGTGGCAACCCACTACGGGCTGTACAACACCGTTTCGGGCCTCGGCATCACCCTCGGCAACCTCGTCACCGGAGTCTTGTGGGACTTCGCCGCACGCGCGGACGCCTTCTGGCTGACGTGGTGTTCCCTGGCCGCGACCGGACTTGCCTGCGCGGCGTCCGTCGCCGCCCTGGAACGTAGCGGGCGCTTGATCGCGCGGACAGAGGCGCCGCTTGCCCCCGCATGACGCGCCGGCACACCCGGGGGGCACCGATGGACTCGGTCACCTCGCGGGGTGTGCGCGCGTCGGGCACCGTGGCCTTAGCACTCGACGCCGGGTGACTGGGCGCGCCGACTGCCGTTTCCGGGTCTGCGCCTCGTTGCGGCTCGTGCCCTTCGGGACTGCGTATGCCTCCCCGGGGTACCCCCACGCTTCCGGCACGGGCGGGAACGGAGCGGCAGATGTGTACGACGCGGAGTGCGTGCGGGAGAGCGCCCGCCAACGGACGTCCCGGCGCGAGGGTGACGCGGCGTGAGACGGGCCTCCCGGGTGGTGGCATCCGGTGAGCGGCTTCACTGCCGCACTGTCCTTGCTGGGCCTGGCTCTCCTGGCGGTGGCCGGAGTGTACGGAGCGGCCCGGGCGCTTCGGCTCTCGTCCGGTCCGCTGCCCGCGCAGCCGTTCGGGTCGGGACTGGAGCCGGCGGAACACGCGGTCAGCCGTTTCCACGTGCGCTGGTACACGGTGACGATGCTCTTCCTCGCCTTCGACATGGAGATGGTCTTCATGTACCCGTGGACGCTGGTGATCTCCACGATGGGGCCCAGCGCGGTGATCGAGATGTTCGTCTTCCTTGCCGTCCTGCTCACCGGCGTGGTCTACGCATGGCGGGAAGGGGCGCTGCGGTGGGCCTGACCGCCGTACTGACCCGCGCGGCGGCCCGGCGGCCACGCGTCCTGCTGGTGACGATGCCGGGCGGCACGCCGGTGCGGCTGGCCGCCGAGGAACAACTGCGCTGGCGAGACTGGCCGTCGGCGTCGACCCCGGCTGGAGCCGACTTGATGCTGGTGGCAGGTCCGGACTGCTCCCGGCTCGGCCCGGCGCTGGACAGGCTGTGGCAGGACATGCCCCGGCCATGTGTGCGCGTGCGGGCGGTGACGGCGGACGAAGTGGCGCCGGTTCTCGACGCTGGTCGCACCCGGCTCGGTGCACCGGGCGGAGGGCCCGGCGAGACCGACCGCGGCGTGGGGATGAACGGGCACGGATCCGCTGAGCCCGGGTCAGCGGGAGGGCCGGACGGAGAACCCGCGCGGGCCCATCGGGAGGAGCACACAGAGGGAGAGCACGACGTTCGCGACGTCACGGGTCACGAGGAAGGCGAGCACGACCATGCCGGTCATCCCGATCACGGACACCCCGGTCACGGTCATGGCGACATGGAGATGCCGGGCGGACTGGCCATGGCCGAGCCGGGGGAGGACCGCGACGGTCTGACGCTGGACCGCCTGCACGTGGCATTGGGCCCGTTTCTGGCCGACTGGCCCGCCGGGCTGACCCTCCGTGTGGTGCTTCAGGGCGACGTCATCCAACGGGCCGACCTCGACGAGCCTGCGGTCGGCAGGCCGGGTGACCCCTTCTGGAGCCGGCCGTGGATCCGAGCCGCCACGGGTGAGCCGGTGGGTGTGGGGGAGGCCGCCCGGCTGCGGGCGGCGGCGCACCTGGACAGTCTGGGCCGACTGCTGTCGGTGGCGGGCTGGCCCGCCGAGGCGGTGACGGCCCGGCGACTGCGCGACGATCTGCTGGCCGGGGCGCCCGCCTCTGCGGTCCTGCCACGCGTGGAGCGCTTCGCCCGGCGGGTCGGTCGGTCACGGACCCTGTACTGGCTGACGCGAGGCATCGGTCCGCTCAGCGCGGCCGACGCCCGAGCCGCCGGCGTCACCGGTCCCGCCGTACGAGCGGCAGGCGGAGACGTACCGGCCCGCTACCGGCAGTGGCTCGCCGATGTCGTGGTCGACGTACGGCGGATGAACGCAACTGCCCGCCTCGATCCGGTGGCGCAGGAGAGCCCGCGCGGCCGGTGGGACGCCGAACACCCGCCGTCGGCCGCCCTGGCGACGCTGCTTCCCCGCCTGCTGCTGGGAGCCGAGTTGGGCGCCGCCCGCCTCGTCGTCGCCAGCCTCGACCCGGACCCGGACGAACTCGCCGTCGGCCGGCTGGAGGCGGCCGGTGGCTGAGACGGGGACGTGGTGGGCGCTGCTGGTCGCGCCGGCGATGCTGCTCGGCTTCGCGGTGGCAGCAGTGTCAGCCGACGCGGTACTGGACGCCCGGAACGCCGGCCGCCCGATCACCGTCAGCACCGTCGTTCGGCCGCTTCTCGCCGTACCGCGTGCGGTGTTGGCGCAGCCCCGGCGGTTGCCGGCGTCGGACCGGTTGCTGTGGCGGGCGGGCGTGATCACCGTGCCAGTGGCCGCGGTGCTGTCCACGCTGGTCATCCCCTTCGGTGACCACGTTGTCGCCGACCTGTCGGTCGGAGTGGTGTGGTTCAACGCCATGGAGGTGCTGACCTGGGCCGGGCTGTGGTTGGCGGGTTGGGGTCCGAACGCCGCGTTCTCCCTGGTCGGCGGCTACCGCTTCCTCGCCCAGGGCCTGGCCTACGAGCTGCCGCTGATGTTCGCGCTGATCTCGGCGGCCACGGGCGCCCAGTCCCTGCGGGTGACCGACATCGCCGGCGCCCAGCACGGCCTGTGGTACGCGGTGTGGATGCCGTTCGCCTTCCTCGTCTACCTGGCGGGCGTACTGGCCTTCAGCTTTCTGGGCCCGTTCGCGTATCCGGCCGGACGCGATGTCGCCGAGGGCGTACTGGGGGAGACGAGCGGGGTGGACCGGCTGCTGCTGGAGGCCGGACGGTGGCTGTGGCTGGCCGCGGGGGCGGCGATGGCGGTGCCGCTGTTCCTGGGCGGTGGCGCCGGGCCGGGGCTGCCGCCATGGGCGTGGTCGCTGGTCAAAACGCTGCTGGTACTGGCGGTGCTGGTGTGTCTGCTGCGGCGGCTGCCCATGGTCCGTGCCGACCGGTACGTGGAACTGGCCTGGGTGGTGCTCCTCCCCCTGTCCGTCCTTCAGACCCTGGTCCCGGCCTTGGTCGATCTCAGCCTCTAGGAAAGGAGCGCGGCATGGACACGACGGGCATGGTGCTGCTGTGGGTACTGGGCGTGCTCGCCCTCGTCGGCGGGGTCCTGGTGTTCACCCTGAATTCCATGGCCCGGGTCACCTTCGCGCTCCTGGGCTCCCTGGTGTGCGTCGGCGGGGTCGTGACCGTGCTGCGGCTGCCGTATCTCGGCGTGGTGATCGTGCTGATGATGGTCATGGAGATGGTGATCATGGCGGTGTTCATGATCGCGTACATGATGAACCCGGCCGGTCTGATGCCGATGTCGATGCTCCACAACAAACGCGGCTCACTGGTCGTCAGCGGTCTCGTGTTCGCCGCTCTGGTCGCCGGGATCTTCCTGGTTCCGTGGCCCGACCGCGTGGGAGCGCGGCCCAGGGACACCACGTTCCAGGTCGGCATGTCGTTGATGGGCGACCAGATGCTCACCATGGTCACTCTTGGATTCGTTCTCCTGGCCACCATGGTGGGCGCCACCGTCCTCGCCACCCACCGCGGACGGTACGACCGCTTCGGCGACGACCTCGACCAGCGGCCCGCGAACGACCCGGCCGACGGGGGAGTGGGCCGATGACGTTCGAACTCCTCCTGGTCCTCGCCGCCGGTCTGTTCTCGACGGGCCTGTACGGCGCACTCTCCCAGCAGTCCATCGTGATGATCATGATGGGCGTCGAGCTGATGATCGGCGGGGTCATCGTCGCCGCCGCCGACTTCTGGTACTTCCTCGCGCCCGCTGCCGGCAGCGGCCAAGTCGTGATCGTGGCGGCCGTGGTGGCGATGGCCGTGGAGATGGCCATGGGCTTCGCCGTCACCACCGCGATCTACCGCGCCCGGCAGGTCGACATGACCGACATGGCCGAGGACCTGAAGGGATGAGCGCGGTGCTCTGGCTACTGATCGCTCTCCCCATCGGGGCGGGAGCGGTGCTCGTCCTGACGGGACCCCGCCGCAACCGACTGGTCCCTGGCATCGCTGCTGCGGTCGCCGCGGTCACGCTCGGTGCCGCGATCGCCGCCGCGGTGACCCGGCCGGCCGCGAGCGCGCCGCTGTTCGCAGGGATGGAGGCGGGGCTGGCGGTGGACGGCCTGTCCGCGGTGATGGTGGTGACCGTCGCTGCGGTCACCCTCGCCGTCCTGGTTTTCGCGACGGGAGAGTTCGCCGCCGGCGAGAACCGGGGGCGGTTCTTCGGGCTGATGCTGCTCTTCGCCGGTGCCATGCTCGTGACCGTCACCGCGACCACCCTGCCGCTCCTGCTGATGGCCTGGGAGGTGATGGGCGCCGCCAGCTGGGCCCTGATCGGCTACTGGTGGCAGCGACCCGAACGTGCGGAAGCCGCCGACGTCGCGTTCCTCACCACCCGCGCCGCCGACCTCGGCCTGTATTTGGCGGCCGGCGCCGCCGTGGCCGGCGGGGTCGGCTCCCTGCGCCTGGACGCCCTGTCGCACGCCGCGTCGCCGTGGCTGCACGTCGTATCCGCGGGCATCGTCGTGGCCGCCCTGGGGAAATCCGCACAACTTCCTTTCTCCTTCTGGCTTTCGCGTGCCATGCAGGGACCGAGCCCTGTGTCCGCACTGCTCCACTCGGCGACCATGGTCGCCGCCGGCGCCTACCTGCTGCTGCGGCTGGTCCCGCTGCTGGACACCACGGAATGGGCCGGTCCGGTGGTCGCCTGGGCCGGCGCGGTCACCGCCCTGGCCCTGGGCCTGGTCGCGGTCGCCCAGACCGACCTCAAACAGCTCCTCGCGGCCTCCACCTCGGCGCAGATCGGCTTCATGGTGCTGGCCGCGGGCAGCGGCGGCGTCGCCGCGGGCACCACGCAACTGGTCGCACACGCCGCCACCAAGTCGGGTCTGTTCCTCGCCGCCGGGGCATGGCTGACGGCGCTGGGCACCAAACAACTCCCGGCGCTGCGCGGGGCGGCCCGCGCGCACCGGCTGGTCGGTGCGGCCTTCACCGTCGGCGCGCTCACTCTGGCCGGGCTGCCGCCCCTGTCCCTGTGGGCGGCCAAGGACGAGGTCCTCGCCGCCGCCCGCACCGGGGGAACCGGGCTGTACGCGGTGGGCCTCGCGGCAGCCGCCGTCGCTGCCGTCTACAGCATCAAGGCCGTCTGGTACGTCACCCGTCCCCTCCCGGAGAGTCCGCAGGCCGGCTACGACACCGAGCAGCGCGGCACCCGCGGCGTCGCCCGTACGGCATCGGCTCCCCTCCTCGCCCTCACCCTTGCCGCGGCGGTGCTGGGCGTGCTGGCCCTGCCGGGACCGGCGTCCTGGCTGAAGGGGCTGGTCGGCGCCCGGGTCGAGCCGTCCCCCGCGCCGTGGGAGCTCGGGCTGTCCGCCGGTGTGGCGTTCGCCGCCGCCGGCCTGGCCTGGTGGTGCGCGTCCCGCCCGGCGCCCGTACCGCGCGCCGCCGCATGTGCGGCTCACGGTTGGCTGTACCTGGAGCAGGCCGCGCGGACCGTCGTGGCGCGTCCGGTGCTGGGCCTGGCCCGGACGCTGGCCGTCTTCGACGACCGCGTCGTCGACGGCGCCGTACGGCAGACCGCCCGCGGCGGCCTGGCGACGGCCCGGCTCGCGCGCCGCCTGGACGACGGCGGAATCGACGGCGCCGTCCGCACGGTCGCCGCGAGTGCGCGGCGCCTGGGCCGTTGGGCCCGCCGCCCGCAGACCGGGCTGCTGCATCAGTACTACGCCCAGGCCGTCGTCGGCTTCCTCGTGCTCGTCCTGATCATCCTGTTGGTGAGGTAACCCCTGTGCTGAGCGTCGTCACGTTCCTGCCGCTGCTGGCGTGCGCGGTGCTGTCGCTCCTGCCGCGCACGCTCCCCGACCGGTCGTACGTCTGGCTGTGGATCGTCACGTCCGCCGCCGACCTGGCCTTGGTCATCGCCCTGTGGGTCGGCTACGACACCCATGGCGGGATGCAGTACGAGCAGCGGGCGCGCTGGATCCCGAGTGCCGGCGTCGGCTACCACCTGGGAGTCGACGGCCTGTCCCTCCCCCTGGTCGCCCTGACCTGCCTGCTCTTCCTGGCCGTCGCCGTCCACTCCTTGCGCGAGAAGCGGCGGGTGCGCTCCTACGCCTGCCTCTTCCTTTTCCTGCAGTCCGTCAGCATCGGCCTGTTCGTCGCCCTCGACCTCATCCTCTTCTTCGTCTTCTTCGACCTCTCCATCGTCGGCATGTTCTTCGTCATCGCGGGCTGGGGACACGGCGAACGCGCCCGCGCCGCGGCACTGAGGTTCTTCCTCTACACCTTCATCGGCTCCCTCGCCCTCCTGCTGGGCTTCATCGGGCTCTACCTGGCAGCCGAACCGCACACCTTCGACATCGTCGACCTCACTCGCGTCAACCCACTGGCCGGACACGGGTTGTACGCCGGTCTGGTACTCCTGGCCATCGGGGTAGGACTGGCGGTCAAGACCCCGACCGTGCCGTTCCACACCTGGCTGCCGCCCGCGCACACCGACGCACCGGCCGCCGGCTCGGCGATCCTCGCCGGGGTCCTGCTGAAGATGGGTACATACGGTTTCGTACGCATCACCATGCCGCTGTTGCCCGGCAGTTGGCGCCACTACGCCCTCGTCATCGTGGTCGTCGGCGCCGTGTCCGTCGTCTACGGAGCGCTGGTTGCGTTGGCGCAGACGGACTTCAAACGCATGATCGCCTACACCTCGGTCAACCACATGGGCTACATCGTCCTCGCGGTCGGCGCCGCCGGGACGCTGGCCGGTACCGACGCCCAGGCCCGCTCCCTCGCGGTGACCGGAGCGGTCACCCAGATGGTCAGCCACGGCCTGATCACCGGAGCCCTGTTCCTGCTCAGCGGCGTGCTCTACGACCGAGGCCGGACGTACGAGATGGACGCCTACTCCGGCCTGGCCGCCCACACTCCGCGGTTCGCGGCAGTCACCGCTGTCGCCGCGTTCGCCAGTCTCGGCATTCCCGGCTTCTCCGGCTTCATCGCCGAGTTCCAGATCTTCACCGGCAGCCTGGCCTCCCAGGCCGTCGCAACCGCCCTCTCCGTGACCGGCATCCTGATCACCGCGGCCCTCTTCCTGATCGCGCTGCGGCGCATGTTCCTCGGCCCCGCGCGCCTGCCCGAGACCATTCCCGCCGGCGGCATCCGGGACCTCAGAACCACCGAGGCGCTGTCCACGGTGCCTCTGCTGGCGGTCGCCCTGGTGATCGGTGTCGCACCGCGCTGGCTGCTGGACGTCATCGAGCCGGCCGGGCGCACCCTGACCGGCCTGGTGGCACGGTGAACGAGAACCTGGCCGCACTCGTCCCCGAACTCGCCCTCCTCGGCGCCGCCGTCATCGGCCTCCTCGCCGGCTCCTGGCTACCCCGACGCCGCCAGTGGATCGTCGCGGCCCTCGCAGCCGTCGCTTGTGCGACGGGACTGGTGGCCACCGCTGTCACCATGGCCACGGACCGGGCACAGACCGTCTTCTCCGCCGCGTTCGCCGTCGACACCGCCACCAACGTCGGCCGGCTCATCGTCCTCACCGCCCTGCTGCTGATCATCGGCATGTCCGTGGAAACCGTGAGGAACCACGCACGCGAGACCGAGTACTGGGTACTGCTCCTGATGACCGGCGCGGGCACCCTCGCCCTCGTCGGCGCGAACGACCTGCTGATGCTGTTCGCCGCCTACCTACTGGCCAGCGTTCCTGCCTACGCACTCGCCGGTTTCGCGAAGGACGCACCCGGCACCGAAGCGGCCCTGAAGTACTACCTGATGGGCGCCCTGCTGGGCATCACCATGCTCGCCGGCACCGCGCTCCTGTACGCCGCCGGCCACGCCACCCATTACGGCAAGCTCGCCACGACCCTGCCTTCCGCCCCCTACGGGCTCGTCGCCGTCGGGCTCGTCGGTGTCCTGGCCGGCCTGCTCTTCAAGATCGGCGGGGTGCCGGCCCACTTCTGGGTGCCCGACGTCACCGACGGGGCTCCGGCACCCGTCGCCGCGTACGTCACCACGCTGCCCAAAGTCGGCGGTCTGATCGCCGGTTACCGACTGCTGCACCAGGCACTCGCCGACAGCGACGTCAACTGGTCGCTACTGATCGCGATCCTGGCCGCGGTCACCATGACCTTGGGGAACCTCGCGGCGTTCTTCCAGACCTCGGTCAAACGCCTGCTCGCCTACTCCACGATCAGCCAGGTCGGGTACCTCCTCATGGCGTTGGCCGTCACTACCCGCAGCGACCTCGCCCAGCGGAGCCTGCTGCTCTACCTGGCCGCCTACGCCCTCACCAACCTCGGCGCCTTCGCCGTCGTCACGGCACTCCCGCAGGCCCGTGCTCTAGATGACTACCGTGGCCTCGCCCGCCGCCACCCCGGCCTCGCGGCCGTGCTAGTCGTCTGTCTGCTGGGCCTGGTCGGCACACCGCCCACCGGCGTCTTCCTCGGCAAGCTGGAGATCTTCAGCGCGACCATCGACGGCGGCTACACCTGGCTCGCCGCCCTGGCGGTCGCCAACACCGTCGCCTCGCTCTTCTACTACCTGCGCTGGCTCGGCCCGCTGTTCCTCACCACCGACACGGCAGCCGTCGACTCGCTTGAGGGCTGGGGAGGCTGGTCTGCCGTCACCGCTCACCTGGCAGGCGTCCTCTCCCTCACGCTCGGCATTGCCGGCCAAGCCGTTCTCACCGTTGCCGAGGGCCCGCTGCTGTCCTGAAGTACTGCGCGTCGTCGAGCTGGCAAGAGCAGAAGGCCGGAGACGCATGCGGGTCGAGGCCGTTGCCTACGTGGATGCCGGACGGCGTTTGTGGTCGGGTTCGTTGCTGCGGACAAACGCCGCAGCTTCACCGAGGACCAGTCCGCGATGATCAGGGTCAAAGCCCCGGTGACCACGGGGTGGAAAGCCTGTCCCGAAAAGGGACAAGAGGTTTGTCCCGAGTCGGGACACGACGCCCGTCCCGAAAAGGGACACACAGCCAGAGACCTCGCGGACAGTTCGAAGCCACACGCGCGTACTCAGCCGTGGTCCACTGGACTCGGCTTCCGAGACCCCGCCCTCCGTCAATGCCTCGCCCCCTGGCATGGCAGCGACGCGACTCGCTCATTCGCGCTCGACTGGGTCAGTAGGCCACGGCCCGCGTCAAGTCTCGGACGCCGGATGTGCGGGGATGTCGCGAGCCCAAGACGGTCACGATGTCTCTGATTGCGGGCCGGTCGCGAACTTCTCCGGGGCTGACCCGTAGCGCTGCCAGTAGCTCCTGGGCGGTCTGCTCGGGCTTGCCCCACTGCCACCACGCACGAGCCAGGTCGGTGTGCATCCGGCCCTTACGCTCTGCTGTGGGAAAGTGTTCCGCTCGAAGTCCTCGCCCGGCTTCGAGTGCCGCACCGGCGTCACCCAAGGCCCAGTGCACTCCCACCGCGTAGAGGTCGACCGCCGGCGGCGAGATCCGGAACAGCCGGTCTGCGGGCGGCGATGAGGGGAGCCGACGTGCGGCGGTCCGGGCCTCGGAGATCATGTCCAGGGCTTGGCCGCGGTCACCCGCTCGTGCGGCCGTGTACGACGTCGTGCAGAGCAGCTGGGTGTAGGCCGCCGCCTGGGCCTCGGTGAAGAGCCCCGTGGCTTCGACGTCGGAGGCGGCCCGCAGGACGAGGCGTTGTGCGGTGGCTGTCTGATCCTGGTGCCGCAGGACGACCGCCAGCTCCTTGGCTGCTGCAGCGGCTGCCAGAGGTGAACCGGACAGTGAGGCGTACGTCGTGGCCCGGTCGGCCGTGATCCGAGCCCGGTCGTATCGGCCGATCTTCACCAGGGCTTGGGTGGCCAGGGTGTAGCAGGCGGACAGGCGGGCGTGGTCCAGGTCGGAGCGGGAGCGTGCGGCGTTGTGGGCGTCGCCCAGGAGGCTCGGGAGTTCACGGAGCAGGGCGGCATGCTGCCCTGCCTCGAACAGTCGGCGTGCGCGGGCGAGCCGGGCATCGGTGGGCACCGTGCTCCCGGAGGGTGCGGGGGTGTCGGCGAGGGCGTCGTCGACGGCCAGGAGCAGAGAGGCCGGCACGGCCGTCCCCGCGGCGGCGAGTAGCGTACGGCGGCGCATCGGGTCCTCCTCGGCGTCACGGGGAACGTCCGCCGTCACTCTAGTGCGGGTGGGCACACCTGCGGTGACGAAACCGCAGGCAGCCGCCAAGAGGGCTGAGGGCAGACCGACCGCTGAGGCGGCGGCCCGGAGCAGGCGCACGTCGGCGATGTGCTTGCTGCCTTCCAGCCGGGACACGGTGGAGGCCGAACAGCCGATTCGGGAGCCGAGGTCGGCCTGACGCCACCCTCGGTGCCGTCGGCCGAGACGGATGAGCCCGCCGGGATCGTGTTGCTCGACCAGGCTCCGGGCCTCCGGGGAGGACCAGACACCTGACTCGGTGATGAGCATCAGCCCTCCCGAACGGTCATTGATCGGGGCCCCAACCGTACGAATCGGGCGGGTACGTCGTCCATGCCGTGTGCAGCATCTGCACACGGCATCAGTGGAGTCTCCGGGCAGGCCCCCGTCGGCCGCGGCACGGCACGGCACCTGCACCGCACTCCGTCCCTGTGCCCGGCCGTGTTGGAGACCGGTGTATGCCGATGGTGGCCCGCCTCGTTCCGTCCGAGGAGAGCCACCATGCACTTCGCCGCACCTCGCGGGTCAGGCGCTCAGCGTGCCCGAAGTGCGTCGGCGCGGACGCCGGCCGTGAAGGCGGCCCACGACGTCTTCGGGAACACGAGGCCAGGGCCCTTCTTGTTCTTCGAGTCGCGTATGGCGATGTCGGTCGTCAGGTCTGCCGCTTCGAGGCAGTTGCCTTCCGCGCCGCTGCTGTAGGAGGACTTGAACCAGGCGCACTCGGAGGCCAGGTCGGCAGCCTTCGCGTGGGTAGTGGTCACGGTGTCAACTTTCTTTCGAGATCCCGTTGGACTTCATCGAGGAAGCGCGGCGTCTCGTGGGGTGCGAGCGCTGCGGCCCGCAGGGCGTCGAACCTGCGGGAGTATTTGCCGACGTCGGGCCTCTTGTCAGTGATGTTCGCCTGCCCGCCGGGCTGGTCCGCCTGGACGATCCGTCCCAGCGGCTCGCCCATGTCCAGGACCGCGAAGTTCTGACTGGCCCGGTAGCCGGTGGAGGCCGCGGGCAGGATCTGCACGGTGACGTGGTCCGACGAGGCAAGGTGTTTGATCTCTTCGTACTGCTCGGCCATCACCTCCCGGCTGCCGATCGTGCTGCGTACGGCGTCCTCGCCCATGATGACCCACAGGTCCCGGGGCTCGGCCTTGGTGATGAGTGCCTTGCGCTCCATGCGCAGGGACACGTTGGCGTCGATGAACTCGGTGGTCGTCTCGTCCACGGCCTTGGCGGACAGGAGTAGTTCGCGGGCGTAGCTCTCCGTCTGGAGAAGGCCGAAGACCAGTGAGGGCTGCCAGGCCGCGATGGATACCGCGTCGGTCTCCATTCCGACGTACTCGCGCATGCCTTTGGTCAGGTGCGGTGTGTACGGCACCCACCAGCCCTCTTGCAGGGATTCCCGGTGGATGACCAGGAGGCTGTCGACGACCTCGTGGTCGTCCACGCCGTAGTGGGCGAGAAGGTCCTTGAGGTCCTTCGGATTCGGGAGGCTGGTCCTGCCCCTCTCGACACGCCACAGCTTCTCGGCGGAGAAGCCGAGGGCGGAGGCGACGTCCTCTCGGCGCATGCCGAGGTCTTCTCGCATCTTGGCGAGCACCTTGCCCATGTGCACCCGCCGGCTGGTCGGTCCCTTCGGTGCGGCCACTGGCTTTCCTCTCCTGTCATGCCGAGGGCACGCTCCGGTCGCGCTGGGTTCGACCGTCCCCGAGTCCGGTTCGAGCTTCCCCCAGCCCGGCCCAGGCGGCCCCAAGTGCCCCTTGCCCATGCCCAGGTCGGGAGTCTGCCACCCCCGGTTCTGCTTGCACAGACAAGAGTCCGTTCCATCGCATATGCCATCTGCCGTGAAAATTGCATGCGCCATTGCATGGCAACTCTTTCGTGCAACAGAGTAGTTGAGTCGCAGCGCAGCGTGACTGGCCCAGGTGGAATCCGCTGCGCTGCCGTGCTCTCGCACGATCCCCGTGAGCTCCCGGAGGTACAGGTATGTCTTCGACCGCGACGCACACGCACGCTGATGCCGCCAGGCCGCTCGGGGCGCGGGCGGGGCATGAACTCTGCATCGCCCGAGACCCGGCCTCGGTGCCTGGCGGCATCACCGAAAGAGACGCCCTGTGGCCCGGCCGTCTCCGCCGGGTCGTGCGGGCGGCCCTGCACCGCTGGGAGCGGGCCGACCTGGTGACGGCCGAGGAGCTACTGACGACTGAACTGGTCACCAACGCCCTCCGGCACGGGCAGGCGGCGGAGATCCGCTACCGCCTCTATCTCACCGCTGCCGACCTGGTGACCGAGGTGCGGGACGGTTCCGCGAATCTCGCAGTGCTTCGCCATGCCGCTCCACACGAGGAGGCCGGCCGTGGCCTCTTCCTCGTCCATGCCGTAGCTGACGCCTGGGGAGTCAGTTCCGACGGTGCGACGACCTGGTGCACCCTCTCGCTCCACCAAGGATGCGACATCCGTTCGGCAACCAACCCTCCACCTGTGCCGGTAGCGAGGCGGTACCCCACCATCAGCCTGCCGGGTGACGGCAGCGCCGCGATCCGAGCACGGACGATCGCTCGCACCGGACTCACGGTCATGGGCTGGCAGGGTTCGGTCCACGCAGCCTCGGACGTGGTCGGCCGACTCGTGCAGAACGGCGTCGAGCACGGCGTTGGTGACCGCTTCGACCAGCAGATCACGGTCGATCTCCGGCTCGACGAGGCCGAGCATCTCGTCATCGACGTACATGATCCCAACCCGTCGTTTCCCGACTTCGACAGGGCACAGGCGGGCGGCGTAGGGCGCGGTCTGTGGGAGGTGCGGCGGCTCGGTGCGGTGGTGACCTGGTTCCTCTCGCCGGAGCGCAAAGGCAAGATCGTGCGCGCCACGATGGCGCCCGGGCCGATGCAACCGTGACCACCGACCGCTCGGCGTTCTGGCTTGTTCCGAAGCTGGTCGACGTGAAGGTTCCCGCTGGCCCCGTGCCTGAAGACATGGCGGATCTCGCCGCTCGCGTCCGCGCTCTACTCGACCTCGATACGGGGCGAGGCACTCGGGTCCCGCTCGGAGGCGACCTCTTCGATGTCGTGATCACAGGAAGCGGGGTAGAGGGGCGCGCCGTGGCCGTGTTGATGGACGAGGTCCAGCGAGGCTGCGGGCCGGTCATCGACGATCCGGGCGGCGGCTGGCTCTGCTGGTTGGTCCCGCCCGGTTCGGCGGAGGCGTGGGAGCCGCATGACCGCGCGGTATGCGTCGGCGCCCCGCACACGATCACGCTGCCAGATCTCAGCAGTCGCACGTCCCCAGGCCCGTACTGGCTCCGTCAGTGCGCAAGTGACCGGCTCGTTCCCACGGAGCCGCTGCGCCGGGCGGTGGATCGGTGCCGACCCGTGCTGCCTCCTCTCTCGGCGCTCAGCCCCCATCGGGGCTCTCCCACCCAGTAGGCCCGTGTGCAGACGCTGCACACCGACTGCGCGTACTGACAGTCGATCTCCACGCTCGCCCGAGCCGTGGTGCCGTCATGTCAGCAGCTAGGCACATCTCATCCCGTTGCAGAGCTTCCCCCTGAAGGAGGCAGTCGTGATTCCGCACGTCGTCCTTACCTGGGTGACCACCGCCCGCGGAGGAGCGGAGAACTCCGTCGTCGAGCTGGCGGACAACCTGTCCCGGCTGGTGCCCAGTGTCGAGCTGGTGTGGTGGCGCCGGGGCGGCCCGGCCGCCGGCCGCTGCTCCCCCGCCCGCGTGCACGAGGTATCGGACTGGGGCAGTTATCAGCAGGCGTTCGTCCGTGCCTGCGCGCCGGCCGACGACCGTCCCGTAGTAGTGATCTCCAACCACCGCACCGCAGCCGCGGACGTGGCTCTGGCGCCCCATGCCCGTGTCATCCCGGTCATCCGACACGTGGTCAACGCCGACCAAGTGCTCCGGGTGATCGACCCGGGCACCGGCTCCATGGTCGAACGAACCGTCGGCGACCTGCCCTGGGACCTGTTGTCCTCCGTGCCCGTGTGGGTGGGCATCTCCCATGCGTCGTCTGCCGCGTTCCGCGTCCACGCCCCGCGAGCCCGGTATGTGAGCACCATCCACAACGGCGTCGCCATCCCGGCCACCGTTCCCTACGGCACCCGACCAGCCACGGGGCGACTCCTCATCGCGTCCGTTGCCCGTACCGTGCCGTGGAAGCGGACGGACCACCTCGTGCGCGCGGTCGCCGACCCACGCCTGTCCACCGCGGTGCGGCTCGACGTCTTCGGCGACGCGGGCTCTCACCAAGCCGAGCTGGAGACCCTGGCGCGGGAACTCGCGGCTCCCGTCCGCTTCGTGGGCTACGCCGACGATCTGCCTCAGCGGCTCACCGGATACGACCTGCTGGCCGCCGCTGCCATTCAGGAGGGATTCGGCCGCGCCGTCATCGACGCGGCCGGGGCAGCGATCCCGGCGTTGGTGCCCCAGGCCGGGGCCAGCCCCGAACTCGTCCTGGACGGCTTGACCGGCATGGTCTACGACCCCGACGACCCGTGGGATCTCGTGGCCGCCCTCACCGACGCACTGCTCGACCGCGAGGCACTGGCCAGGATGGGCAGAGCGGCCCGAGCGCTGGCCGAAGCCTGGTACACCCCGGGGCGTTGTGCCGCCCAGTATCTGACGCTGGTGATGGGTCAGGCTCCGCGCTCTCTGGCAGGAGCACCGTGACAGCCTTCGGCCCTCTTCTCGGGGAGGTCCTGCGCCTGGGCGACGACCCGCTCCTCAAGGACTGGGGTGTCGACGCTCTGGACAGCAGGCCCATCGTCGAGATCGGCGACGTCGCCGGAGCGGTCTACGACCTCGTCGAAAAGGCCCTGGATGGACGACCGCGCATTCATCCGAGCTCCTACATCTCGCCGCTGGCCAATGTGCACGACGATGTGGTGATCGGCCCCGGAGCCCGGGTCCACGAGTACTCGACCGTGCGCGGCCGGACGGTCGTCTCGTCGGACGTGCACATCGGGTACGGCTGCGAGATCTCCCGCAGCGTCCTGGCCCGGGGCAGCGTCCTGTCGCACCGGGCGACCATCGGATGCGCCGTCATCGGGTGCGACGCCTACTTCGCCTCCGGCCTCGTCATCGGCGTCTGCGTGCTGTCCAACCCCGACATGCTCCGGCCCTCGCGGACCGTCCACTTCGCCCTGCCGGACGGCCGCCGGATGGACACCGGCGAGCCGAAGTGGGGAGCGATCGTCGCCAGCGGAGTCCGCGCCGGTGTTCGCGTCACTCTCGGCCCCGGAGCTGTTGTCGGTGCCGGGGCCGTCCTGCACGCGGGAGCCACCGTACCCACCGCGTGGATTCCCCCGCACAGCACCGTGCGCCTACCGGGCGCCGGCTTCCAGCTCGATACGTGAAGGAGTCACGTCATGCTCTACGAACCCGCGCGTCAGCACCTCGCACGCATCGTGGACGACCTGCTCGCCTGGGAAGTGCTCAACCCGGCCGGCGGCGCGGTGTCGGTGCGTCTGCCGGACGGGAACGTACTCATGTCCTGCACCCGGCTCGCCTTTGACCGCTGGAAGGTGAGCGTCCGCGACTTCGTCGTCCTCGCACCCGATGGAGCGATCGTCGAGCAGACCGGCGGGCTGGGCGCGTCCGGCACTCCCACCCACCTGGACCTGTACCGGATGCTGCCCCGCGCCGGGGCGATCGTGCACGCCCACGCTCCGTACACTCTGGCCTTCGCGTCCCTGGGGCTGCCCGTGCCGAGCGTGACGAACCGCGCAGACACCTTCGGCGAAATCCCCTGCCTGCACGCCGACGACAGCACGGTGAAGGCCGAGTTCCTGGCTGACCCGGTGCCGCTGGACCTGCCTGAGGGCATGGTGCAGCGCCCGGACGTGGCCGCCGTCAACCTGCTGGCGTACCGCCCGCAACTGGAGGAGGTTGTTGCCCCGCGCGCCGACGAACTGAAGCGCCATGGGCTCGCCTTCACCCTCTACCGCCACGGCGCGTTCACCGTCGGCCGGCACCTGGAGGAGACCGTCGACCTGATGCTGCGCCTGGAAGAGACCTCGCGCACCGCCCTGCTCCAGGCGCAACTGACGGGCGGAACCATCTACCCCAATCGCCTCTATCGGACCGAACGGCGGAGTCACGACGGTGCAACCATGACCACACCAGTATCGTCGTATCTCACGAGACGGGATTCGATCTAGGTTAGACAGGGCCTTCCGTCTCCTAACACCCGACTTAGCGAGACAGGAAACATCACGAGATGGATAGTGCGACCTCCAAGGGGCGTCCGATGGCCACTGACCGCCACGCGTACCGCATCACCGGCGGAGTACCGCTGCGCGGCACAGTCGAGGCATCCGGAGCGAAGAACGCCGTAACCAAGGAACTCGTCGCCACGCTCCTGACCGACGAACCCTGTGTGCTGCACGGCGTACCACGCATTCTGGAGGTCGACATCGTCCTCGGCATGCTCGCCGAACTGGGCACCGAGGTGACCTGGCTCGGCGAGCACTCCGTACGGGTCCACACGCCGAAGGTCATGAGCACGTCACTCTCATCCATGTACTCGGGCGTCAACCGGATCCCCATCCTCATGATGGGACCGCTGCTGCACCGCCGTGGCGAAGCAGTGGTACCACTGCCGGGCGGCTGCACCATCGGGAAGCGCCCCATCGACTTCCACCTCCAAGGACTGCATCAGATGGGCGCCGACACCGTGGACCGCCCCGGCTCCGTGAAGGTCAGCGCGAACCGGCTCACCGGCGCGCACGTCCAGCTGCCGTTCCCCTCGGTGGGTGCCACGGAGAACCTGCTCCTGGCAGCGGTCCTCGCCAAAGGGACGACGGTGATCTCCAACGCGGCCGTCGAACCCGAGATCGTCGACCTGGTGCTGATGCTCCAGAAGATGGGCGCCCTCATCACCATCGACACCGACCGCACACTCACCGTCGTCGGCGTCGACGCGCTCCGCGGCGTCGAGCACCGCACCGTGGCCGACCGCATCGAGATCGCCTCGTTCGCGGCAGCGGCTGTGGCGACGGACGGGCGCATCGAAGTACGAGGCGCCCGGCAGGACCACCTGATCACCTTCCTCAACGTCCTGCGCCACATCGGCGGCGACTTCACCGAAACCGAACACGGCCTGGAGTTCTTCCGGGGCGGGGAGCTGAGGGCCACCGACATCGAGACCGGAGTCCACCCCGGGTTCATGACCGACTGGCAGCAGCCCATCACCGTCCTGCTCACGCAGGCGAACGGCACCTCCGTCGTCCACGAGACCATCTACGAGGACCGCTTCGGCTACGCCGAACAGCTCCGCCGGGCCATGGGAGCCGAGATCGAGCTGACCACCCGGTGCCTGGGGGCTTCCGCCTGCCGCTGGCACAACCGGGACTTCCTGCACACCGCCAAGATCAGCGGACCGAGCAAGCTCAAGGCCGCCGACCTGACCATCCCCGACCTGCGCGCCGGCTTCGGCTACGTCCTCGCCGCCCTAGTCGCCGACGGCACCAGCACGATCAGTGGCACCCGCTACCTGGAACGCGGCTACGAGGAGCCCGTCGCCAAGCTGGCCGCTGTCGGCGCGCGCATCACCACCCAACCCGTCTGACCAACCGCACCGTCCGCCGGTCCACAGCCAGGCGGTCGGCGTGGGACCGGCCCGAGAGGAACCAGCCCGTGCGCACTCCCGTACCGAGCCTGCCGACGCAACGCATCTGGGAACCCGTCATCGACCAGCACGAAACCTGGCTGGCGGTCAATCCGGTCCAGGGGTGCCCGAAGGCGTGCGGCTACTGCTACCTGCGCGACCGCGAGCAGACCCTCGTCAAACCGACCGAGCTGGCGACCCCGCGACAGACGGCCGAGTTGCTCAAGGCCAGCCCCTTCTTCCACCCGCAGGCCGTGCTCGCCCTCTACACCTGCACCGACGCCTTGTCGACGCCGCGTACCCGAGCGCACCTCGTCGCCCTGCTCGACGAACTGGTCGGCATGGGCTTACGCAACCCGGTGTGCCTGATCACGAAGTGCGCCGTCACGGACGAGGTCGCCGACGCCATCTCCGACGCACGGGCGGCCGGTGTCCCCGTCATCGTGTACCTCAGCTACTCGGGCCTGGGGCCCGACATCGAGCGCGGCATCGACCACGAGGCGCTCCGCGCCACGTTCCCGCGCCTGCACGTGCGCGGCATCCCTGTCATCCACTACTGGCGCCCACTGATGCCGGCGAACGCCGCCCCTGAAATCATCACCCGTGTCCTGGACTGGGCTGCCCGGTACTCGATCTGCACCGTCGCGGTGGGCCTGAAGGTCAAACGCGGTGCCCGCGGGCAGATGACCGAACTGTGGCCCGCACTCGGCTCCGAGGATCTCCCCCTCGAATCGGCGGACGCCGTGTGGCCCCGCCAGACCTGGGACCTTCTGGAGACCCTCCCCACCCGCTACCCCGCCCACCCCATCTTCCAGACCAACTCCTGCGCACTGGCTCACGTACTGCGGCGCTCAGACATCCACGGGGTTCACGCCAGCCCGACGTGCGCCGCCAACCACTGCCCGGCCGACCAGCGCGCACGGTGTGCCTCCGCCGTCCCGCCGCCGGTCACCAGCGACGACGTTCGAAGCAGCCTCGTATGGCTCGGCGTGCCCACGATCGGCTCCGTCGACTGGAACGCGGAGCATCGGACCGCCACCGTCCAGGGAGCCCTCAGCATCCGTGACCGCAACAACGTCTCCCAGCGGCTCGTCATCTCCGTCCGGGCCTCGCGCGACAACGCCGACCGCTACTGGTCCGGCCGCCTCGAAGGAAGCCAGCCACTCGTCATCGACTCATAGCAACTGCGGCGGATCGCTGAAGAAGCCGGGCACACCAGCCACAACTCCGGGACAGGAAGCCGCCCCCGCGGGCGGCACCACATGCATCAAGACTGAGCTGGCCCGTCTGCTCCTCGCCCTGCGGACCGAACGTGGTTGGTCCGTGTACGACGTCGAACAGCGCAGTGGTGTCAGCCGTTCGACGCTGTCACGGATGGAACGGGCGGTGACCGACCCGACGGTGACCATGCTCGCTGCGGTGTGCCGAGCGTACGGCTACCCTGCCTCGCGCCTCCTCGCAGAAGCCGAGGATCGCGGTTGGCCGTGATTCTTTGCGTGGTCCTGCCCGTGATGCGTGCCGGTACCCGTCGCACTCACCGGTACGTACGCGTTGCCTCCTCCCCGCTGTGGCGCTTGCTGGGCACGGAGGGCTCGATCGTCGTCCTGCCCGGGGTGGAGCGGCTCCCTGCCGCGCTGGTCTCGGGCAGGTGGGAGGCGTCGGCGGGCAGGTCGGCTGTTCGCCGTATCCGCCACACGAGCACATCGCTGATGGAGCCCGCGCTGCCGAGTTCGCGGCGCTCGGTAACGTCGGAGAGGAGGGCGGCTGGGTCGTGGCCGGCGGCTTCGGCCTCCGTGATGGTCGTGGCCAAGGCGTACCAGCCGGGCTCGGCGAGGATCTGCTCGACCAGCTCCGGCAACGTCTCGCGCAGCAGCACGGTCTGCCGCTGGAGCATCGGCCGGCTCAGGCGCCGACCTCGTTGGTAGAGCACACCGAGGGGTTGCGCGGAGGCGGTCTGGTAGGCGGTGCGCAGGTGTTCGGCGGCCCGGGTGGCGGCCCCGACCTGCTGAACGTGTCCCTTTCTGGCGTGCCAGCGCGCGGCGGCGGTGATGAGGAAAATCAGCATGTCGATCGCCATCGCCGTGGTGGCGCCGTCTTCACCGCGGCCGAGGGCCGGCCCGCCGTGGACGAGGTCCCGTGCGGCCTGCCGCAGTGCTTGGTCGTGCCCGCGTACGGCGCGGACGTGGGAGCGGGAGGCCCGCTCGAAGGCCGCCGCGGCGTCACGCAGGTTGCGGCGGGTGTGGGCAGCGGACGTCTTCGCGAGGGCGTCCAGGACTTCGCCAGCCGCAGCGATGTGGGCGGCAGCGACCGCATCGTCGCCGTGCTCGACGACGAGTACGGCCTGCCACGTGGCCGATGCCGTCCTGCGGCGGGCGGAGGCCGGGGCGCCCGGCGCCGTACGGGGTGCTTCCTCTTGCCGGGTAGCAGGCGTTTCCTGGGCGTCGCCGGACCAGCGCTCCCGGATGCGGGGCAGGGAGAGATCGGGGGCGAGGCGCGCGCCTGGGTAGAAGACCGGTTCGCCGTCCCTGTTGAGGTCGTCCGGCAGAGCGACCTTGTAGCCGATTAGGTCTCCGGAGGGCGCGGCCCGCTTGCGGATCAGAAGGCCGGCGGCGGCGAGCCGGTCGAAGAACTCCTCGTCGCTCCTCGCGCCAGTCACCGCGCGGCGTACCGCTTCCCGCAGTTCCTCACGGGCGGTGCGTTCGCGGCCCTGGCGCTTGGCCTTGTGGCGCTCGGCGCTGGTGGGCCGCTTCGCGCCGGTGCCGTCGCCCTTGTTCAAGCGGCGCAGGCCGAGTTCCGCTTCGAGCGCGCGGGCCTGGGCCTGGACGCGGAGGGCATCGTGATCGAGGTCGGGGTTGAACCCGTCCTCGCGTACGAGGGTGGCGATGATGTGGATGTGGTCGTCAGCGTGCCGGACCGCGGCCCATCGGCATCCGGCACCTTGCTGGGGGTCGTCGATGCCGGCGGCGGCCACCATGCGTCGGGCGACCTCGCCCCATTCCTCGTCGCTCAGAAGTCGGTCTTCTTCGGCATTGCGGACCGATAGGTGCCAGACATGCTTCTTGGGCCGATCAGCCTGTTCGACGTTCTCGACGGGTTGGTCGAGGAGGTTCTGGAGCTGTTTGAGTGTGGCGGACGGGTCGCGGCCGGGGTCGGGGGCGTTGTCATCCCAGGAGGCGACCAGGTGCGGGTCGGTGTGCTCTTCGAACTTGCCGGGTCCATAGAGGTAATAGAGAAGGCCGATGGTGCGCTGTCCGCGCTTTTGGATCCTGGGGATCATGCGGGTGATGGGGTCCTAGTCCTGGTGGAGGAGCCGGTCGGTGGCGTGCTGGACGCGCTGGACGGCGCGGTCGGTGGCCGCGATGACCACGTCGAGTTCGGCCGGGTGCCCTCCGGCGTTGATCGCTCGGGCGATCTGGTTCAAGTTGCTGCCGACGTGGCCGAGGTGCCGGCGGGCGGCGAAGAACTCGGCGATGACCTCGCGCTCGCCGGCGACGGCACTCGAGGTCCGTTCGAGGTCGCGAGAGGCCGAGAGGGCAGCGCGGGCGAGGAAGCCTGCGAGGGTGAGGCCGGCGGCCTTCGCGCCGGCAGTCACGAGGGCGAGTTCGTCGTCGCTGAAGCGGGTGTTGCGGACGTGCGGACGCTGGCGACGCTGGTACTTGCGGCGGCGCGTACGCGGCTGCTCGGGTCTGTCCTGTGTGCCCTGTGGCTGCGATCCGCCCTCGGTCGCAGCCTCCTCGTCTGGCGTCCCCCGGCGCCGGACGAGCCCCTGCCCCTCAGAGGCAGGGGAGCCCTTGGATACTCCGCTCAAGGCGGAGTATCCAAGGGGATAACTTGCTGGCTGGGTGACGCTTGTGGTCATCTCCCGCTGTCCGAAGGGCAGCTCACGTCGGGCTTCGCGCATCGGGGCAGTCCTTACTAGGAGTCGGCGGACGGGAAGTTCCTGGGGCGGCCGGCTCCGCCCTTTGTCCACTCGCTGAGCAGCGCGATGACGGGCGGTACCGACCGGTCAGCTGCGCTAGGAGACGCGCTCGGGCGTACGGTCGAGTTCGGCCTGCAGGCGGCGTGTGATCTCGGTGAGTCGGTCTTTGCCGACGGGGTGACCCTGGGCTCGGATCGCCGCTTCGACGTGGCGGCGGGAGATACGCCCTTGGCGGCCCAGAGGCGCGGCGCGGCCGAGAGCCAGGAGCGTTTCCGTGGAGACGCTGGGCTGCCGGCCCTTGATCGGGCTGTGGGGCTGACGCGTCTCCGCCACTTCGGCCGGAGGATCCGCCACGTCCGCGATGTCTTCCGCCACAACTCCGGGCCGTGCTTGTGCCGCGCCCTGCGAGGCATCGGCCGTGTCGCTGTTCAGAGCGGGCCGCCGCACGTTCTCGACGTGAGTGTGGCGCTGCTCACTGACCGGGTCAGTCGAGTGCCGTCCGGTGGGATGACGGCGTATGACGAGATCCAGGTGGACGGCTCCGGCGAGCGCGAGCGGGGCGATGGCCGACAGGGCGCCGACGGTGACGTCGTCCAGGTGGAGCCCGGCGGCGTCGCTCTCCTGGTTGAGACGGACGGCGTGCAGGGCGTTCGCCCAGATGCTCGTGATGGTGGCGATGCCAACCAGGGCCCAGACGTAGAGGCGAGATCGCCAGGGGGCGGCTCGCAGGATGAGCAGGGCCGCGACGCCGATGGCGATGAAGCCGTCGATCACGAGCGGGAAGGCGTACGTCAGCACTCCGCGGATGTGGATGGCCACTGCCATCTGCCGCAGGGCGTCGTACGAGAGGGCGAAGCCGATCGTGCCGACCAGAGCGACCCCCAAGCGGATCGCGGCGGTCATCATCGGTACTGGGCTCGCGGTGGTGCGCACAGGCAAGCGGGTGCTCCAAGCGGGGAGGGCTGGTGGGCAGAGAGGTGGCGGACCCGTCGCACCCGTCGCACGGCTGGTCAGAGCAGGTACGGGTGATCGCCGTGGTACGAGACGACTCGTCGCAGCGACGACACCCGTCACGGGGTTGACCTGCGATGCGACGGGTGCGACGAGTCTTTACGGGTGCGGGTCCGGGCCTGTCCGGGCGCTCTCGTCACCGTTCTCGGAGGCGGACTCCTCCGGGCAGTACCGCGCCCAGGCGTCGGTGAAGCGGAGGCGTGCGAAGCCTTTGGCCTGCCTGCCGCCCTCGAAGCGGAGGGTGGCGGCCTTGATGTCGAAGTCCTTCAGGAGGAGCCCAAGATGGCGTGGGCTGAGGCCGGTGGTGCCGTACTCGGCCCACGGAGCCTCCTGGTCCTTGAGAAGCTCCTCCAGTAGGTCCCGGGTGCGCATGATGTCCGGGTCACCGCGGCGGGCGAAGGCGCGCCGGATGTCCTGCAGCAGGCGGGTCTTGAGATTGGACTCGTCGTCCTTGTCCGCCTCGGCTGCGCACATGGCCGCGCAGGCTGCGCGCGCGTCCTCGGGCCAGGTGCCGCCCGCCAGCTCCGCGACGATCACGAGCGGTTCCCAGGTGTCTGCCGCGCGGTCCTGTACCGGCATCCGCGGTACCAGGTCCTCGGCGGTGTCCAGGAGCGGACGGAGCCATGCCTCCAAGCGGTCCCGCAGAGCGTGCAAGGCTGGGATGTCGCGGCGGGAGCGGAACTGTTCGACGCGCTCTCCGTCCTTGCGGCGCTGCATGCGGATCACCACCGCCCGGTCCATGACGGTGTCCGGCAGGGCGCCGATGCCGGCCAGCGCGGCCATGGCGAAGGTGGGGAACTTCCGCGTCTTGTGCTCGGGACCGGAGATCCGCAGGGCGGGCCGGTTGCGCTGATGGCCGGCGTTGAGCAGGCCGCGCAGTTCCTCGTTCTTCTCTGCGGCCTTGACGCTGCCGAAGATGGTGTCGGCCTCGTCCACCAGCAGAGTGGGCGGGTCGTCACCGATGGCGCGGAAGACGACAGCAGGGCTGGTGTTCACGGTGATCAACGGGTCGTGCGCCGTCTCCGTGATCACGTCCAGCAGACGGGATTTGCCGCACCGCTTCGCCGGTCCGACCACCGCCAGGCGCGGTGCGTGCTGCAGTGCCGGCTGGATGTGCGTGGCCGCCACCCACAGCGTGACGGCGGTCAGCGCGCCACCGCTGGGCAGGATCACGTATCGGGCGATCGCCGCCCGGAGCTCGTCCAGCAGTGCTGCGCCCTCGTTGGCGCTGTACGGCTGGTCATCCCCGGAGGACGGGGGCTCGGTCGCGTCGCCCTGGCCGGGTACGGCCACGGGTGGCCAAGGCAGAGGGCTGGCGGGTGCGGTAGGGGTCGGAGAGGTCGTAGATTCGTCCACAGGTGTTCCTCCCTGGTGGGCCGGACGGACAAGGTCCGGAATCACCGAGACAGATCGTTTTCTGGCAAGGGGCGATGAGGGCAGGGACCGCGCGGCTCCCGGCGGTGGCTCGCCGGGAGCCGCTTCGCTTTCCCTGTGGGGCGGTCTCAGACGGCGAGGTCGTACGCGGCCTGGGCGTTCAGCCAGGCGTCCACCTCGGCCCAGCGGTAGCGCAGGTGGCGGCCGACCTTGTGCACGTTCGGGCCGATGCCCCGGTACTTCCACTGGTAGAGCGTCTTGACCGGCACTCCGAGGTACTCGGCGACTTCCGCCGGGGCGGCCAGGGGGCCGCGTCGGTTGGCGTCGGCAGCGGTGTGGGCAGGACGGGGGGAAAGGCTCGGCATAGGGCTCCCTTTTCGGTTTCGGACAACTGCGTGGACAACACAGCCACACCCTGGGTGGAGAAGTCCAGAGTTGGTTCTAGAAGGCTCCAGAAGTTCCCGTCGGTGAGTACGGGAGGCAATACCGTAAGGGCGAATTGGCGGTTGACCAAAAAATCGGTGCCAGGGTGACGGGCTGTTCGTAAGCCCAGGTGGCGACCCATCGGCGACGGGTGCAGTCAGCTACACTGCGCTCGCTTCCGGCGCGTGGAATCGGTGGCGCAGCCTTCCGATGCCGTGTGTCAGGAATTGGTCGGGAGGATTATTGATCCGGCGGGACGCGACTTCTTTAGAGTTTAAGAACCAACTCTTGCCAAAGGCTTCGGCTGCAAGTTACAGCTACCTTTTATGGCAACTCGACCTCTCGAAATAGGCCCCGCCGGCTTGCATACCGCCCGCGCCATCGAGCGCACGCGGCTGGCGCTCGGCCTCACCCAGCATCAACTGGCCGCCCGCTGCACCGCGATGGGCCGCCCGATGACCAACACCGCGCTCAGCCGCACGGAGCGCGCCCATCGACGTTGCGACATCGACGACCTCGTCGTGATCGCCGAAGCCCTCGGGGTTCGTGCGACGGCTCTGCTGCCTGCCGGGGTCTGCCCCGCCCACCCTCGCCACACCGAAGCAGACCTCTGCTGCCGTGCCCAGGGGGTCCTCCTTGGCTGACGTGTACGACCGGTGGCACAAGTCCCATCCCAAGCCGGACGAGACCCAGTGCAGCGAGCACAAGAGCCGCACCCGGCGGATGGTCCCGACCTCTGACCACGGGACCGGGAAGCGCTGGCAGGTCCGGTACCGCGACCTGGACGGCCACCAGCGCAAGGAGAACTTCCACACGAGGGCCGAAGCCGACAAGCGAGCGGCCGAGGTCGACGTCGAGATCCGGAGCGGCAGCTACGTCGTTCCCGCCGAGACGAAGCAGACGCTCGGCGCCTACGCCCAGAAGTGGCTCGACGCGAACTCGGTCGGCCCGACCACGGCCCTCCGCTACGAGGCCACCGTCCGCAACCACATCGTCACCCACCTCGGTCGGCGCGAGCTGCGGTCCCTGAACAAGCCCTCGGTCATTCAGGGCTGGATTCGCACGCTGCAGGACGGCGGCTTCGAGGTGTCGACGATCGAGGGCATCTTCGACATCCTCTCCAGCATCCTCGGCATGGCCGTGGAGGACGGGTTGCTGCCGAAGAACCCGTGCAAGTCGAAGTCGGTCAAGCTGCCGACCGCGACCAAGAAGAAGATCGTCCCCTGGCCCCTGGAGCGTGTACGTGCGGTCACCGCCGGGCTGCCCGAGCGATTCCAGGCAGGTGGCAAGCTCGCCTTCGGGTGCGGTCTGCGCCAGGGGGAGGTCTTCGGCTTCGCCGCCGAGGACATCGACTTCAGGGGCGGCTGGATCCACGTCAACCGCCAGGTGCGGCTCGTCGGCACGAAGCCGGTTTTCGCCCTGCCCAAGGGCAACCGGATCCGGTCAGTGCCGCTGTCGGCTCAGCTGGCCACTGCCCTCAAGGCCCACATGAGGCGATTCCCGCCCACGGCGGTCACGCTGCCCTGGGCGAAGCCCGACGGCGAGCCCAAGACCTTCCGGCTGCTCTTCGTCGACGAGAAGGGCCGAGCGTACAACCGCAGCGTCTTCAACATGGGCGCCTGGAAGCGGGCCCTGGTCGAGGCCGGCGTGATCCCTCCCCGTGAGCGCGGGGCGAGGTACCTCCAGGCGGCCCCGGAGGACGGCATGCACGCCCTCCGACACGCGTACGCCTCCGTGCTCCTGGACGCGGGGGAGAGCATCAAGGCGCTCTCGGAGTACCTCGGCCACTCGGACCCAGGCTTCACGCTACGGACGTACACGCACCTGCTGCCGTCCAGCGAGAGCCGCACCCGCAAGGCGATAGACGACGCCTTCACCGGCGCGGAGCCGTTGGAAACCGGAGAGCCCCAGGGCACATCACCACCCCCAGCAAAACCCATGTGCCCTCAATGTGCCCTGGCCGCCTGACGGCCCCTCCCCGGCACGCAAAAGGGCGAGGCCCGAAGACCCCGCCCGACCCTCGCGAAACCCCAGCTCAGGGCCACACCAGGCAGTAAGGCTGATGCCCCGCCTCGTGCAGCCGGTGGGAGAAGTCCTGCCACTCGTGCAGCAGCTGGTACACGTTGAACGCGTCCCGCGGTCCGCCGCGGTCCGGGACGGTGGACCAGATGAAGGCCGCCGCGCCGACCGCCTCCTCGCCGATGCCGCGCAGGGGGTCGACGACGGTCATCGGGAGTTTCACGACCGCGTAGTCGGGGTGCAGGACGACCAGCTCCAGCGGGGGCACCTTGTGCAGGGGGACGCCCTCGATGCCGGTGAGGACCATCGCGGCCATCGTCTCCGGCTTGATCTTGGTGAACATGCCGTTCATCCCGAGCTCGTCGCCGCCCAGTTCCTCGGGGCGCATCGAGATCGGGACGCGGGCCGCGGTCGCGCCGTCGGGCGCGCCGAAGTACTTGTACGTCACCCCCACCCGACCACCATTCCCGCTCCCCGCCCCCAGCCGGCCGACCCGGCGGTCGGTCCGGTCGGGCTCCATCGGCGCACCGTGTGCCTGACGTGTCTCGCGTGCTTCGGCCGTCTCCTCCGCCTCGCGTCGGTGCCTTCCCCGCCGGGCACGTCGAGGACCCAGGTCGTCGGTCCCCTCGCCCAGTCCGCCACCGCGATGCATATCTCCACCCGACTGCTTTTCTAGGACGCGTGACCCCCGCCGCGCAACCCGATCATCGTGTCAGTGACCTCCCCCACGGCCGCCCGCCGAAACGTGCGGTGAACATCTGGCCGTCACACGGCCGTCATATGCCCGCGGGAGCCGGCGGCCCCGGTCCGCGCCGCCCGCATTGAGCTGCGTGGAAGGGCTCCAGTCTGGCAGACGGCACGGCGTTCGGGCGGGTTGTCTACCCTGAACGAGGTCACCCTGGGCAACCAGAGCCGGAGCAGGGTCCGAGAAGTCGGAGAAGGTCGAGAAGGTCGGAGACGTCGCAGGTCATGAGCGAACTGGCATATCCATACGAAGCACCGGCCTCGCAGGCTCTGTTCGACCGGGCGGCGGCCGTCACGCCGGGCGGGGTGAACTCCCCGGTGCGGGCGTTCCGCGCCGTCGGCGGCGCGCCCCGGTTCATGGTGTCCGGCACCGGGCCGTATCTGACCGACGCGGACGGGCGGGAGTACGTCGACCTCGTCTGTTCCTGGGGGCCGATGATCCTCGGGCACGCGCACCCCGAGGTGGTCGCCGCCGTGCAGGAGGCGGTCGCGCGCGGGACGTCGTTCGGCACGCCCGCCGAGGGTGAGGTCGCCCTGGCCGAGGCCATGGTCGAGCGGGTCGCGCCGCTGGAGCAGGTGCGGCTCGTGTCCAGCGGGACCGAGGCGACGATGTCGGCGATCCGGCTCGCCCGCGGCTTCACGCAGCGCACCAAGGTGATCAAGTTCGCCGGGTGCTACCACGGGCACGTCGACTCGCTGCTCGCCGCCGCCGGCTCCGGCGTCGCCACGTTCGCGCTGCCCGACACGCCGGGCGTCACCGGCGCCCAGGCGAGCGACACGATCGTGCTGCCGTACAACGACCTGGAGGCCGTGCACGCCGCCTTCGCGGCGCACCCCGGTGAGATCGCCTGCGTGATCACCGAGGCGTCGCCGGGCAACATGGGCGTCGTGCCGCCGCTGCCCGGTTTCAACCAGGGGCTCAAGGACGCGTGCGCGGCGGGTGGCGCACTGTTCGTCTCCGACGAGGTCATGACCGGGTTCCGGACGAGTCGCGCCGGGTGGTTCGGGGTGGAGGGCGTCGTCCCCGACCTCATGACCTTCGGCAAGGTCATGGGCGGCGGGTTCCCCGCCGCCGCGTTCGGCGGACGGGCCGACGTCATGGCGCACCTCGCGCCCGCCGGGCCCGTCTACCAGGCCGGCACCCTCTCCGGGAACCCGGTCGCCACCGCCGCCGGGCTCGCCCAGCTGCGGCTCCTCGACGACGCCGCGTACGCCAAGGTCAACGCCGTGTCCGAGCAGATCCAGGGGCTCGTCACCGAGGCGCTGAGCAAGGAGGGCGTCGCGCACACCCTCCAGAACGCCTCCAACATGTTCTCCGTGTTCTTCACCGACCGGCCGGTCACCGACTACGACGGGGCCAGGGCGCAGGACTCCTTCCGGTACACCGCGTTCTTCCACTCGCTGCTCGCGAACGGCGTCTATCTGCCGCCGTCCTCCTTCGAGTCCTGGTTCGTGTCCACCGCCCACGACGAGCGGGCCGTCCAGCGCATCGCCGACGCCCTTCCGGCGGCCGCCCGCGCGGCTGCGGAGGCGACCGCGTGAGCGCCGGGGAGAAGGACGAGCTGACCGTCGTCCACGTGATGCGGCACGGCGAGGTCGAGAACCCGACCGGCGTGCTCTACGGCCGGCTGCCCGGCTACCACCTGTCCGAGCTGGGCCGGCGCATGGCCGACCGGGTCGCCGATCACCTCGCCCCGCGCGATGTGACGTACGTCGTGGCCTCCCCGCTGGAGCGGGCCCAGGAGACGGCGACGCCGATCGCCAAGGCGCACGGTCTCGACCTGGACACCGACGAGCGGCTCATCGAGGCCGACAACGTCTTCCAGGGCAAGACCTTCGGCATCGGCGACGGCGCGCTGCGCCGGCCCGCCAACTGGAAGCACGTCGTCAACCCCTTCAAGCCGTCCTGGGGCGAGCCGTACGTCGACCAGGTGGTGCGGATGATGGGCGCGCTGAACGCCGCCAAGGACCGGGCACGCGGCCACGAGGCCGTCGTCGTCAGCCACCAGCTGCCGATCTGGATCCTGCGGTCGTACGTCGAGCGGCGCCGGCTGTGGCACGACCCGCGCAAGCGGCAGTGCACGCTGGCGTCCCTGACGACGTTCACGTTCCGGGGCGACCGGATCGTGTCCGTCGGCTACACCGAGCCCGCCCGCGACCTCGTCCCGGCCCACCTCCTCGCGGGGGCCAAGCCGGTGAAGGGGCAGGGCAAGGCCTTCGGGGCCTGACGGCCACACGGCCCCCACCGCCGGCCGCGGCCGCCGTTCGCGAACCTCGTTACGGAATCCGCACAAGTATCCGGAACCCGCACGTTCGTCACGTCCTCTCACCCAGTGACCACCGAAGGACGTGACGAACGAGGTTGCGATGCGCACTTCCACCCGCACTCTCACCCGTAGGGGGATGCTCGGACTCGGAGCGGGCGCCGCGGCCGCCGTCGGTCTCGCGGGCTGCGGCTCCCACCCTTCGGGGGACGGCTCGCACCAGGCCGGCGACGCCGGGGGTTCCGAGCGGCCCTCGCCGTCCGGGAGCAGCGCGCCGGCCGCCCGGCCCATCGGCGACGGCTCGACGTCGTACACCGGCAAGCAGCCGCACCAGCCCGACGCGCCCGTGCCGCTGGAGCCCGGCGAGACCCCGCCGCAGTTCGTCGTCTTCTCCTGGGACGGCGCGGGGGAGGTCGGCAACGGCCTCTTCCCCCGCTTCCTCGACCTCGCCGAGGAGCACGGGGCGCACATGACCTTCTTCCTCTCGGGGCTGTATCTGCTGCCCGAGTCGAAGAAGCGCCTCTACGATCCGCCGAACAACCCGCGCGGCGCCTCGGACATCGGCTACCTCACCGACGACCACATCAAGGAGACGCTGAGGAACGTCCGCCGGGCCTGGCTGGACGGTCACGAGATCGGCACCCACTTCAACGGCCACTTCTGCGGCGGCAGCGGCACGGTCGGCAACTGGACGCCGGCCCAGTGGCGCAGCGAGATCGACCAGGCGAAGTCCTTCGTGAAGGAGTGGCGGACCAACAGCGGCTGGACCGACCTGCCGTCGCTGCCGTTCGACTACGACAAGGAACTCGTCGGCGGCCGCACGCCCTGTCTGCTCGGCCAGGACAGCCTGCTGCCCACCGCCCGCGAGCTGGGCTGGCGCTACGACGCCTCCTCACCCGGCGGCCGCCAGGTGTGGCCGGCGAAGAAGAACGGGATCTGGGACCTGCCGTTGCAGCAGATACCTTTCCCCGGACACTCCTTCGAGGTCCTCTCGATGGACTACAACATCCTCGCCAACCAGTCGCTCAACTCGACCAAGGCCCCCGCGCACAACTACCCGGGCTGGCGCGAACAGGCCACCAAAGCCTACATATCCGGCTTCAAGCGGGCATATGAGACGAACCGGGCACCCTTCTTCGTCGGCAACCACTTCGAGGAGTGGAACGGCGGCATCTACATGGACGCCGTCGAGAACGCCCTGAAGCACATCGCGCGGGAGAAGGAGAAGGGCGGGGACATACGACTCGTCTCCTTCCGGCAGTTCACCGACTGGCTGGACGTGCAGAAGCCCGAGGTGCTCGCCAAACTCCGCACCGTCGAGGTCGGGCAGCAGCCCGTCGGCGGCTGGAACACCTTCCTCGCGGACACCTCCACCGCGGGCTCGACCCCCTCCGGGAACGCCGCCTGAAATGCGGGTTTCCACCCGTGAGGGGGGTGTGCAAGATCCCCGGAACGGACATGCGAAACTTTTCACATGAGTGCCGCCAGCAGCGCCCCCCTGCGCTCGAACCGCACCGCCGTCCGCGTCCGTAGCCGGGCCGCCCTCGCCGTCGGCGCAGCCGCCGCGGCGCTGCTCGTGTCCGCGTGCAGCTCCGGCGGCACCTCGGGCGGCGGCGGTCAGACGGGCTTCATCACCGGCTCGGACGGCATCGCCACCGCGAAGAAGGGCGAACGCGCGGACGCCCCCGACCTGTCCGGCGAGACCGTCGACGGCGGCCAGGTCGACGTCGCCGACTACAAGGGCAAGGTCGTCGTCCTCAACGTCTGGGGATCCTGGTGCCCGCCCTGCCGGGCCGAGGCGAAGAACTTCGAGAAGGTCTACCAGGACGTCAAGGGCCAGGGCGTCCAGTTCGTCGGCATCAACACCCGCGACACCTCCACCGGCCCCGCCCGCGCCTTCGAGAAGGACTACGGGGTCACCTACCCGAGCCTGTACGACCCGAGCGGCAAGCTGCTGCTCCGCTTCGAGAAGGGCACCCTCAACCCCCAGGCCGTCCCCTCCACGCTCATCATCGACCGGGAGGGCAAGGTCGCCGCGCGCACCCTCCAGGCGCTCAGCGAGGAGAAGCTGCGCAAGATGCTCGACCCGTATCTCACGGACGACTCCGGCAAGTCGGAGAAGTGACGTGTCGGCAGCGATGACCCTCGCCGAGACGGCGGGCTACAACGGCACGGTGCTCAACGGCGCCCTGCTGGTCGCCCTGCCCATCGCCCTGCTCGGCGGCCTCGTCTCCTTCTTCTCCCCCTGCGTCCTGCCCCTCGTCCCCGGCTACCTCTCCTATGTGACCGGGGTCACCGGCACGGACCTGGGCGAGGCCCGGCGCGGGCGCATGGTCGCCGGCGCCTCCCTCTTCGTCCTCGGCTTCACCGCCGTGTTCGTCTCCAGCGGGGCGCTGTTCGGCTACTTCGGCCAGACCCTGCAGGAGAACCGGGGCGTCCTGACCGACATCCTGGGCGCGTTCATGATCCTCATGGGCGTCTTCTTCATGGGCCTGATGCCCTGGCTCACCCAGCGCGAGTTCCGCTTCCACAAGAAGCCGGTGAACGGCCTGGTCGGTGCCCCGATACTCGGCGCGCTGTTCGGCATCGGCTGGACGCCCTGCATCGGCCCGACCCTCGCCTCCGTGCTGGCGCTCTCCGCCGACCAGGGCACTGCCGCCCGCGGCGCGGTACTGACCGTCGCCTACTGCCTCGGCCTCGGCGTCCCCTTCGTCCTCGCCGCGGTCGCCTTCCGCAAGGCGCTCGGTGCCTTCGGCTGGGTCAAGCGGCACTATGTCTGGGTGATGCGCGTCGGCGGCGTCATGATGATCGTGACCGGCCTGCTGCTGCTGACCGGCGTGTGGGACGGCCTCGTGCAGTCCATGCAGACCTGGTCCAACGGCTTCACTGTGGGGATCTGACTCGTGAGCACCACTTCGAAAACCGCCCCCGGGACCCCTCCCGGCAAGCAGCCGAAGGCCGACGGCGACAGCCAGGACCTCGGCGCCGCCGGCTCCCAGCTGTCCACCGCGCCCGCGGAGGAGACCCCGAACCTCCCCGCGCTCGGCGTGACCGGCTGGGCCCGCTGGTTCTGGCGCCAGCTCACCTCGATGCGCGTCGCCCTGATCCTGCTGCTGCTGGTGTCGCTGGGCGCGATCCCCGGGTCGCTGATCCCGCAGGACGGCGTCGACGCCGTGAAGGTCGAGGAGTTCCGCCAGAACCACGACATCCTGGCGCCGGTCTACGACAAGATCGGCTTCTTCCACGTCTACAGCTCGGTGTGGTTCTCCGCGATCTACATCCTGCTGTTCGTCTCCCTCATCGGCTGCATCGTCCCGCGTACCTGGCAGTTCGTCGGCCAGCTCCGCGGCCGTCCGCCCCGCGCCCCCCGCCGCCTGGACCGGCTGCCCGCCTACACCACCTGGCGCACCGGCGCCGAGCCCGAGGAGGTCCGCGAGGCCGCGCTGAAGCTACTGAAGAAGCGCCGCTTCCGCGCGGACGCCGCCGGCGACGCGGTCGCCGCCGAGAAGGGCTACCTGCGTGAGGTCGGCAACCTCGCCTTCCACATCGCGCTGATCGTGATGCTGGTCGCGTTCGCCTGGGGCCAGCTGTTCAAGTACGAGGGCAACAAGCTGGTCCTCGAGGGCGACGGCTTCTCCAACACCCTCACGCAGTACGACGACTTCAAGTCCGGCAACCTCTTCGACCCGGACCACGACCTGGCCCCCTTCAGCTTCACCCTGAAGGACTTCCACGGCACCTACGAGGCGACCGGCCCCAACCGCGGCACCCCGCGCGTCTACGAGGCCAAGGTCACCTACAGCGAGGGCGCCGACGGCGCCGAGAAGTCGAAGACCGTCGAGGTCAACAAGCCGCTGAACATCGACGGCTCCAAGGTCTACCTCGTCAGCCACGGCTACGCCCCCGTCCTCACCGTCAAGGACGCCAAGGGCGACGTGGTGATGGACAAGCAGGCGGTGGCCCTGCTGCCGCTGGACGGCAACGTCACCTCCTCCGGCGCCGTCAAGGTCATGGACGGCTACCGCAACGCCAAGGGCGAGAAGGAACAGCTCGGCTTCAACGCCTTCTTCCTGCCGACCTACGGCGGCGAGGGCAGCACGATGCTCTCCACCTTCCCGGCGCTGATCAACCCGATGCTCGCCCTCTCCGCCTACCACGGCGACCTCGGTGTGGACGCGGGCATCCCGCAGAGCATCTACCAGCTCGACAAGACCAACCTGAAGGAGTTCAAGGACTCCGACGGCAAGCTGTTCAAGAAGCAGCTCAAGGTCGGCGAGACCATGACCCTCCCGAACGGCGCCGGCACGGTCACCTTCGACGGCGTCCAGGAGTGGGCCGGCTTCCAGGTCACCCGGCAGCCCGCCAGCGGCTGGGCGCTCGGCGGCGCGGTCGTCGCCATCCTCGGTCTGGCCGGCTCCCTGTTCATCCAGCGCCGCCGCGTGTGGGTGCGGGCCGTCAAGGGCGACGACGGTGTCACGGTCGTCGAGATGGCCGGCCTCGGCCGCAGCGAGTCCGCGAAGGTACCCGAGGAACTCGGCGAACTGGCCGGGGTCCTGTACGAGCAGGCGCCCGGCGCACCCGACGCCGATGCCGAATCCGAAACCCCCGATCCCCGAGTCGTACCTGCCGAAGGGGCTGAGAAGTGACTCTCGCCGCCGCAACAGAGGCCGCAACGGAGTTGGCCGCCGCCACCAACGAGCATCTCGCGAACCTCAGCAACACGCTGATCTACTCCGCGATGGCCGTCTACACCCTGGCCTTCTTCGCGTACATCGCCGAGTGGCTCTTCGGCAGCCGCAGCAAGGTCGGCCGCACCGCCGCCGCGCTGACCGCCACGGCCGAGGCGAAGGCCGAGGCCGCCCCGGCGGTCACCGTCAACAAGGCCGGCGGCACCGCCGTCCTGGAGCGGCCGAAGGTCGTCGTGCGCACGGCGGCCGGCTCCCGCGACGTGCCGGACGGGCCGGGCGCCCACGGCGGCACGGAGAAGGGCGACCTCTACGGGCGGATCGCCATCTCGCTCACGGTCCTCGCCTTCGCCCTCGAGGCCGGCGGCGTGGTCGCCCGCGCCCTGTCGGTGGAGCGGGCGCCGTGGGGCAACATGTACGAGTTCAACATCACGTTCACGACGGTCGCCGTCGGCGTGTACCTGGCGCTGCTCGCGCTGAAGAAGAACATCCGCTGGCTCGGGCTGCCCCTGATCACCACGGTGCTGCTGGACCTGGGCCTCGCCGTCACGGTCCTCTACACCGCGAGCGACCAGCTGGTCCCGGCGCTGCACTCGTACTGGCTGTACATCCACGTGTCGACGGCGATCTTCTGCGGCGCCGTCTTCTACGTCGGTGCCGTCTCCACGATCCTGTACCTGTTCAAGGACTCGTTCGAGAACAAGCTCGCCTCCGGCGGCACCCCCGGCCGCTTCGCCAACTCGGTCCTGGACCGGCTGCCCGCCGCCGCGTCCCTGGACAAGTTCGCGTACCGCGTCAACGCCGCCGTCTTCCCGCTGTGGACGTTCACGATCATCGCCGGCGCGATCTGGGCGGGCGACGCCTGGGGCCGCTACTGGGGCTGGGACCCCAAGGAGACCTGGTCGTTCATCACGTGGGTCGCCTACGCCTGCTACCTGCACGCCCGCGCGACGGCCGGCTGGAAGGGCCGCAAGGCCGCCTACCTGGCCCTGGCCGCGTTCGCCTGCTGGCTGTTCAACTACTACGGCGTGAACATCTTCGTCTCCGGCAAGCACTCCTACGCCGACGTCGGCCTGGGCGCGCTCCAGTCGGTCGGCTTCTGACCCACCGGGCCGCGAAGAGGCCGGTTCCCGCGACCCCGGGGCGCGGGAACCGGCCTTCGTCATTCCCGCCCGGGAGCCGTCGCGATCTCGGCCAGGAGGTCGTAGTACTCCGCCGGACGGGCCTCGAAGTCGGTCCGCGCCGCCAGCCCCTCCGGGTCACCGTCCGCCCCCCGGAGCAGGTCGACGGACACCTGCGCGAACCGTGCCCGCACACCGGCCCGTTCGGCCTCGTCCAGCAGCCCGCGCAGCCCGGCCACGGCCGTCGCCGCGCGCCGGCGCTCCTCGGGTCCGGCGTCCAGCATGCGGCGCCACCCCGCCGCGGGTGCTGCGTCGGCCAGCCGTCGTTCCA
Source organism: Streptomyces sp. NPDC032940 (assembly GCF_040636935.1). Lineage (NCBI taxonomy): Bacteria > Bacillati > Actinomycetota > Actinomycetes > Kitasatosporales > Streptomycetaceae > Streptomyces > Streptomyces sp. NPDC032940. The sequence goes on from NZ_JBEZVJ010000022.1 coordinate 110,305, forward strand.
GCCCCGCGGCCAGCTCACCGCCCGCCTCCGCCACGGTCCGCGCCGCCGGTCCGGCCTCCACCAGCACCCGCAGCTCCTTCAGCAGCGCGACCGTCCGCGGCCCGGGCCGGTCCGCGTCCAGCCGCACCGTAGTGTCCCGCGACACCGCGTCGGCCGTGCGCCGCGCGGCGTCCCACACCGTCTCGGCCGCACCCCGCCCCAGCCCGCAGGTCTGCGCGACCCCCCACGCCCCGGCCTCGAGCACGTCCCGCACACTGCGGACGCCGTGCCGCTCCAGCTCCTTCACCGGCAGACGCCTTCCGGCGGTCCTGCGCAGCCGCGCGACCGGCAGGTCACCCAGCCGCTCACGCACCGCGTCCCGGTGGAGGGACTCCCACGTGCTCCGTACCGCCTCCACCGCGCGCGCGTGGTCCCGGGACACCCGGACGGCGGCCTCCCGCAGCTCCTCCGCCCGGCGGACGACCCTCCTGCGCACGCCGCCGAGACGGTAGAGGGAGCGGATGTTCCCGCCGACGAGACCCACGCTCAGCAGGAGCAGTCCCGGGATGATCAGGTTGTCGGAGAGCTCGATCGCGTCGTCGATGGCCTTCTCGTCGTCGGGGGAGTAAAGCCGGCCCTTGTCCGGCCCCACGGCGACGACGAATCCCGTGTCCCAGCCGAGGCCGGTCCCCGGCTTGTACAGCGGCGCCTTGAGGTCCGGTGACCGGTCCGGGTCGCAGCGGTACGGTCCCTCCCGCTCGACGAGCCGGTACGGGTCGCTCCACCGCACGGTGCAGGTGCCGTCGCCTTCCTCCTGAAGGACGGTCAGGTCCACCTGCCGGAGCTCGGGATACTCGGGCGTCCGCGCGTACACCACCGCGGACAGGGCGAACAGCACCACTCCCAGTGTGACGAACCACCGGAAAACAGGCACGTGCTTCATTCCGGCCCCCTGCCCTCGCCGACGCGGCCCCCGCCGCCCGCTCAGCCTGCCCGCCCGGCCCGGGCCCTTCAAGGACGGACGGCGGCAAGGACGGGGCCCCGCGCCTGCCGGACCCCGGCAGTCACCGCCGGGCCCGGTCAGCTCCCGTCCGCGCTCACCGTCCGCCAGATCCGCTCCGGCAGGACGCGTGCGGCCTCGTCAAGGTCGATGTCGCCGAGGGTCAGCCAGCGGCGGGACGCGCCGATGACGGGGCCGAGGACGAGGGACTCGAGCAGGGGCGGGGAGAGCGGCGCGATCTCCCCCTTGTCCACGTACCGCTGGAGCCAGCCCGCCAGGGGTGTCAGCCTGGCCTCCTGGGCGTCACGGAGCTGCTTGGCCTGGGCCATGCCGAGACGGTCGGCGCGGGACGAGTGCAGGAGCCGGCCCGCCTCCGGGTGGTCCCGGACGAAGGACAGGTAGGCGCGCACCAGGGCGCGGACGCCGGTCCGGGCGGTGCGGGAGCGCTCCAGCGCGGTGAGCATCTCGCCCAGCAGCCGCTCCAGCCACCGCACCAGCAGCGCGTTGACGAGGCCGTCGATGCTCCCGAAGTGGTGGTAGAGGCTGCCCAGGCTCACACCGCTGGCCCTGGTCACCGCGTTGACGGTCAGACCCTGCTCCCCCTCTTCGCCGTACAGGCGCAGAGCGGTGTCCAGGAGCAGTTCGACAGTGGCCTCACCTCGTTGTTGCTTGGGGCTCATGGGGCGACCGTTCTCTGCTGGGACCGTGAGGACCAGGGTAAAGCAACGTTCCGGCTGGGCCTCCGTCTGTGAAATTCTAGAGCAGCTTTCTAGAAAAAGACTCCGGTACGGAGAAGGCGCGAGCACACTGTGCGCATGTCTGGATCAGGATCAGGGATCCCCACCGTTCTCAGGTCGCGCCGCACCGCCCGGGCCAGGGGCGCGGCGGCCGCCGCCGTGGTCGCGCTGTTAGTACTGCCGGCCGCCGGATGCGAGGGCGACGACGCGTCGTCCACCGGGTCCGGGTCGTCGTCCTACGAGACCGCCACCGAGGATCCGTACACCGAAGACCCCTACGGCGAGGACCCGTACACGGAGGACCCGTACACCGAGGACACGGCCGACGAAGAACCGGAGGAAGAGGATCCGTCCACGGAGGACCCGTACGAGGACCCGTACGAGGACCCGTACGAGGATTCGTATGAGGACCCCTACGCGCCCGAGAGCGAGGCGCCCGACCCCTACGAGTCGGGCACCTGCCTCAACGGGACGCTGCCGGACTCCACGACCGCGCAGGAGGTCGACGACGTCGAGGAGGTCGACTGCTCGGCATCGGACGCCCACTACCAGGTGATCCAGACCTTCCCCATGACGTCCGACATGAGCGCGTGCGACGACAACCCCCGCACCGAGTACGCGTTCTCCTACCGCTACACCCTCAACGGAGCGGCCATCAACGAGTACGTGTACTGCCTGGTCGGACTCGGCTCGTATGCACGGAGTTGAAACAGCTTTCTAGAAGTAACTTTCAATCCGGGGCAGGATGGTGACAGACTGTCCGCCTGGCCGGGCCCGTGTCCGTCCGTACGACCCGGGGGGGAACGTACGGGCAACGGGCCCGGCCGGACCGGTCGTTGAACGGGGAGAGTGTGAACGGGGAAGCCGGGTTCGGCCTCGCGGGCAGCGGGGCCGTGCCACTGGAGGACGGGGACCCGCGGCGGATCGGACCGATCCCGTTGCTCGGCCGGCTCGGAGCCGGCGGCATGGGCCGGGTCTATCTGGGCGTCCACGAGCGGCGGTTCGCCGCCGTCAAGCAGCTCCTGCCGTCGATCGTCGCCGAGGACGAGGGCTTCCTGCGTCGCTTCGGCCACGAACTCGACAACCTCGCCCGCTTACCGGAGAAGGCCACCGCCCCGCTCCTGACGGGCGACCGCGCCGCCCGGCCCCCGTGGTTCGCCACCGCCTACGTCCCCGGGCTCACCCTGGCCGAGGCCCTCGACGTGCACGGCGGCCCCCTGCCGGCCGAGGCGCTGTGGCTGCTGCTGCGGGAGGCCGCCGCCGGGCTCGCCGCGGTGCACGCGCTGGACATGGTGCACCGGGACCTCAAGCCGTCCAACGTGATGCTCACCCTCGACGGCCTCACCCTCATCGACTTCGGTGTGGCCCGCGCCGCCGAGCAGAGCCGCCTCACCCGCACCGGCATGGTCGTCGGCACCCCGGCCTACATGTCGCCCGAACAGGCCTCGGGCTCCCGGGGGTCCACCGGCGCCGTCGACGTCTTCGCGCTCGGCTCGGTGCTGGCGTACGCGGCGACCGGCAGGCCGCCCTTCGGTGACGAGTCCGGCCATGCCGTGCTCTACCGCGTCGTGCACGAGGAGCCCGACCTCGACGCCGTGCGCGAGATCGACGCGGACCTCGCCGACGTCGTCGCCGCCTGCCTGGACAAGGACTACGAGGGCCGTCCCACCGCCGCCGAACTCGTCGAACGGGCGGAGGCGCACGGCCCGTTCCGGCCGCCGCTGTGGCCCGAGGCCGTCACGGAGCAGCTCGCCGAGCGCGCGGCCTTCGCCGCGCGGGTCCCGGACGAGAAGGACCTGCCCGCGACCGCGGCCGAACCCGAGCCCGAGCCGGGCCCCGCCTCGTCCGGTGCCGTGCCCGTCGTCACCACCGACGGCCGGCCCCCGTCCGGCCGGCCCGCACCCGAGCGGCGGCGCCGTACGCGGTTCGTCCTCGCCGCCGTCCCCGTCGTGCTGGTCGTCGGGACGACCCTCACCGTCCAGCTCCTGCCGCACACCTCCGACTCCGGCGCCCACGCGGACGGCACGCGGTCGCCGGCCGCCTCCGGCCCCGCGGCCCCGACGACCGCGGGGCCGGACGCGACGCCGGGCCGGTCGTCCTCGCCCTCGCCCTCTCCGTCGTCCGGCAAGGAGAAGGCGCGGAAGGACGACGGGAAGCGGGAAGGGGAGAAGGACGGCACGGCGGCCCGGGGCGACGACGGATCGGCCTCCGGCACGGGGCCGGGGGGCACCGGCGCCGCGGGAGACTCCGGCGGCGGACCGGGCGGCCCGGCACAGGCGGGCGGGTCGGGCGGGTCGGCGGCGTCCGGCGGGTCCGGGTCGTCCGGCGACGGCTCCTCGGGCGGCTCGTCCGGGTCCGGTGGCGGCACGCCCTCCACGGGCAGCTTCATGCTGAAGAACGCCGCCAACGGCAAGTGCCTGACCGCCAACTACTACTACAGCCCCTACGACGGCGCCTGCTCCGGTGACGCCGCCTCCTGGTCCTTCCAGTCCATGCCGGGCGGCACGGTCCGGATCGTCAGCGGCTTCTCGGGCCAGTGTCTCTACGCCTCACAGCTCAAGAGCCCCGTCCTCGCGTACACCTGCGGCGGCACCTCCGGCCAGGAGTGGCGCCAGGGCTCGGGCGGCACGATCCGCAACGCCGCCACGGGGGGCTGTCTCGCCATGGGCTCGTTCAGCGGCAGCGGAGTGACCAACGAGACCTGCGACGGCTCCGCCGCCCAGCGCTGGAGCAGGATCTGAGCGAGGGGCGGTTCAGTCGCCCCGCGGGTCGTCGTCCCGGTCCGTGTCCCGGTCCCGGTCCGTGCCCTTGTCCCGGTCGCGGTCCGTGCCCTTGTCCCGGTCCTCGCCGAGGGACTTCAGGAAGTCGGGGTTGTCGTCCGGCGCCACCCACTGCCCGCGGCCCCCGCCCTGCCGGGGCGCGGTGCCGACCGGCTGGCGCTTCTTGCCCGCGATGATCCAGGAGATCGAGCCGACCAGCGGGAACAGCAGCACGAGGATCGCCCACAGCGGCTTGGGCATGTGGCGGATGTCCTCGTCCTTCGTGCTGATGCAGTCGATGAACGCGTACACGCTCAACGCCAGTGGCACGAGGAACATCAGCACCCGGAGCATGGGGCCTCTCCAGCTCAAGCGGTGGGCGGGGACGCGTCACGGCCCCCAGGTACAGGGCCAGGGTAGCCGCTCGGGGATACTGGACCGCATGGCTTACGACGATCTTCGCTCCCTGCTCAGGGCGCTGGAGCGCGAGGGCGACCTCAAGCGCATCAAGGCCGAGGTGGATCCGTACCTGGAGGTCGGGGAGATCGTCGACCGGGTGAACAAGGCCGGCGGTCCCGCCCTGCTCTTCGAGAACGTGAAGGGCTCGGCGATGCCGCTGGCCATGAACGTCTTCGGGACCGACCGGCGCCTGCTCAAGGCCCTCGGCCTGAAGTCGTACGGCGACATCTCCGACAAGATCGGCGGACTGCTGAAGCCCGAGCTGCCGCAGGGCTTCGTCGGCATGCGGGAGGCCTTCGGCAAGCTCGGCACGATGACGCACGTGCCGCCGAAGAAGGTGAAGCCGGGCAGCGCGCCCGTCCAGGAGGTCGTCCTCACCGGCGACGACGTGGACCTCGACCGGCTCCCCGCCCTCTTCACCTGGCCGGACGACGGCGGCTCCTTCTTCAACCTGGGCCTCACCCACACCAAGGACCCGGAGACCGGCATCCGGAACCTGGGCCTGTACCGGCTCCAGCGCCACGACAAGCGCACCATCGGCATGCACTGGCAGATCCACAAGGACAGCCGGAACCACTACCAGGTCGCCGCCCGGCGCGGCGAGCGCCTGCCCGTCGCCATCGCCTTCGGCTGCCCGCCCGCCGTCACCTACGCATCCACCGCACCACTGCCCGGCGACATCGACGAGTACCTCTTCGCGGGCTTCGTGCAGGGCAAGCGGATCGAGATGGTCGACTGCAAGACCGTGCCGCTCCAGGTCCCGGCCCATGCCGAGGTCGTCCTCGAAGGCTGGCTGGAGCCCGGCGAGATGCTGCCCGAGGGCCCCTTCGGCGACCACACCGGCTTCTACACCCCGCAGGAGCCCTTCCCGGCCCTGACGATCGACTGCGTGACGATGCGCAAGCGCCCGCTGCTCCAGTCGATCGTGGTCGGGCGGCCCCCGACGGAGGACGGCCCGCTCGGCCGCGCGACGGAGCGCTTCTTCCTCCCGCTCCTCAAGATCATCGTCCCGGACATCGTGGACTACCACCTCCCCGAGGCCGGCGGCTTCCACAACTGTGCGATCGTCTCGATCGACAAGAAGTACCCCAAACACGCCCAGAAGGTGATGCACGCCATCTGGGGTGCGCACATGATGTCCCTGACCAAGCTGATCGTGGTCGTCGACTCCGACTGCGACGTCCACGACCTGCACGAGGTCGCCTGGCGCGCGCTCGGCAACACCGACTACGCCCGCGACCTCACCGTCGTCGAAGGCCCGGTCGACCATCTCGACCACGCCTCCTACCAGCAGTTCTGGGGAGGCAAGGCGGGCATCGACGCGACGAAGAAGCTGCCCGAGGAGGGGTACACACGGGACGGGGGCTGGCCGGACATGGTGCTGTCCGACCCGGAAACACACGATCGAGTGACAAGGCGTTGGAAGGAATACGGACTGTGAGCAGCGAGGCCATTCTTGGCGAGGGCAGCGCGAAGCATGGTCCCCGCCGACGCGGGGGTGTTCCGGCGTTCCTGCGCCTCGTGATGATCGAGCACTCGGTCTTCGCGCTGCCCTTCGCCTACATCGCCTCCCTCACCGCGATGTACGAGTGGGACAGGAACATCCACTGGGGCCGGCTGCTCCTGGTCACGGTCGCCATGGTCGGCCTGCGCACCTTCGCGATGGCGGTCAACCGGATCATCGACCGCGAGATCGACGCCCGTAACCCGCGCACCGCCCACCGCGAGCTGGTCACCGGGGCGATGTCGGTCCGGCACGCCTGGACCGGCGCGCTCGTCGCCCTCGTCGTCTTCCTCGGCGCGGCGGCCCTGCTCAACCCGCTGTGCCTGGCCCTCGCACCCGTCGCCGTCGTCCCGATGGTGGTCTATCCGTACGGCAAGCGGTTCACGAACTTCCCGCAGGCCATCCTCGGCCTCGCCCAGGCCATGGGCCCCGTCGGCGGCTGGCTGGCGATCAGCGGGAGCTGGTCCTGGGACGCGGTGATCCTCGGCCTCGCGGTCGGCATCTGGATCGGCGGCTTCGACCTGATCTACGCCTGCCAGGACGTCGAGACCGACCGGCAGGTCGGCGTGAAGTCGGTCCCGGCCCGCTTCGGCGTCCCCGCGGCCATCTGGGGCGCCCGCGCCTGCCACACCGTCACCACCGGCCTGTTCGCCTGGTACGCCGTCGCCACCGGCGCCGGCGCCTTCTTCTGGCTCGGCCTGGTCGTCGTCGCGGGCGCCTTCGTCTACGAGCACACGATCGTCCGCCCGCACGACCTGTCCCGCCTGAACAGGGCGTTCTTCAGCGTCAACGGCTTCATCGGCATCGCACTCTTCGTGTGCGCGCTGCTCGATCTGCTGGTTCGGGGCCTCACCGTCTGAATACTCGGAGCCTGCGGCTAGGCTCGACATCATGAAGCCAGGACAGACGCAGCGCACGCCTTGGATCGTGGGGGTGTCGGGAGCGTCCGGTACGCCGTACGCGGCGTCCGTGCTGCGGGCGCTGCTCGCGGCCGGCGAGAGCGTCGACCTGGTGGTCAGCCGGGCCTCGCGGCTCACCCTGCTCGACGAGACCGGCCTCTCCTTCCGCGACGCCCACTGGCAGCAGGACCTGCGCGAGTGGCTGGCCCGCGGAGCCGACGGCAAGCCGGGCACCTTCGACGTCGGCCTCGACGGCGACCGGGTGCGGCACTGGAGCGCGGGCGACCTCGCGGCCGGGCCGTCCTCGGGGTCGTACCCCGCCAAGGGCATGCTGATCGTGCCCGCGTCCACGGACTGCGTGGCCGGGGTCGCGTTGGGGCTGTCCAAGGACCTGCTGCAGCGGTCGGCGAGCGTGACCCTGAAGGAAGGGCGCAAGCTGGTCGTGGCCGTGCGGGAGACCCCGCTGGACGGCCGGACCCTGCGGAACCTGGTGACCCTGGACGACGCCGGCGCGGTCGTGGTGCCCGCGTCCCCGGCCTTCTACGCGGGGGCCACGCACATCCAGGACCTGGTCGACTTCGTCGCCGGACGCGTCCTCGACGCGGCGGGCGTCGAGCACGGCCTGTACCGCCGCTGGCGCGGCGAGCTGGGCGGAGGGTCGCGCAGCACCACCGGTTGACCCGAGCACGCCCACGACGGACCCACGAGCGACGGACCCACGAACCACACCCCGAGCACCATCTCCCCCCACACGTATCTTCAGACCTCTTCAGCGGAAGGCTTCGATCGCATGGACGCGGTGGACAGGCAGCTCATCCAGGCCCTGAGGGAGAACGGCCGGGCCTCCTACGCGGAGCTGGGACGCCTCGTCGGACTGTCGGGACCCAGCGTCACCGACCGCATCAACCGGCTGGAGGCGGCCGGTGTCATCACCGGCTACCGGGCCACCGTCGACTCGGCCTCGCTGGGCCTCGGCGTCACCGCCCTGGTCGGCGTCTCGCTCTCCGACGCCGCCGACCACGAGGACGTCGCGCAGCGGCTGCGGGACCTGCGGGAGATCGAGGACTGCTGGTTCATCGCCGGCGACGACTCCTACATGCTCAAGGTGCGCGCGGCCGACGTGGACGGCCTGGAGAGCATCATCCGCCGGCTGTCCGGCACGAAGGGCGTCTCCCGGACCCGTACCACCATCGTGCTCTCCACCAAGTGGGAGAACCGGGTGGGCGAGCTGCCCGAAGAAGTGTAGGGCGCGGGGCGTACGGTTTACGGGGTCTGACGGACCCTGTCGGAGAAAGAGGTATCGCATGGACGCCGGGCTCAAGCGGGAGCTGGAGCAGAAGGTCCGCTCCGGTGAGCGGCTGACCCGCGAGGACGGCATCGCGCTGTACGAGTCGGACGACCTCGCCTGGCTCGGCGGCCTCGCGCACGAGGTGCGGACGCGGAAGAACGGCGACGTCGTCCACTTCAACGTCAACCGGCACCTCAACATGACCAACGTGTGCACGGCCTCCTGCGCCTACTGCTCCTTCCAGCGCAAGCCGGGGGAGAAGGACGCGTACACGATGCGCATCGAGGAGGCGGTGAAGCTCGCCAAGGAGATGGAGAGCGAGAACCTCACCGAGCTGCACATCGTCAACGGCCTCCACCCGAACCTGCCGTGGCGCTACTACCCGCGCTCGCTGCGCGAGCTGAAGGCCGCGCTGCCGAACGTGTCGCTGAAGGCGTTCACGGCCACGGAGATCCACCACTTCGAGACCATCTCCGGGATGTCGGCCTCCGACATCCTGGACGAGCTGATCGACGCCGGTCTGGAGTCGCTGACCGGCGGCGGCGCCGAGATCTTCGACTGGGAGGTGCGGCAGCACATCGTCGACCACCGCACCCACTGGGAGGACTGGTCGCGCATCCACCGACTGGCGCACGAGAAGGGGCTCAAGACCCCGTGCACCATGCTCTACGGCCACATCGAGGAGCCGCGCCACCGCGTGGACCACGTGCTGCGGCTGCGCGAGCTCCAGGACGAGACGAACGGCTTCCAGGTCTTCATCCCGCTGCGCTACCAGCACGACTTCGTGGACATGAAGGACGGCAAGGTCAGGAACCGGCTCCAGGCGCGGACGCAGATGGCGACCGGCGCGGAGGCGTTGAAGACCTTCGCGGTGTCGCGGCTGCTGTTCGACAACGTCCCGCACGTCAAGGTCTTCTGGGTCATGCACGGCGTCCAGACGGCGCAGCTGGCGCTCCAGCACGGCGCGGACGACATGGACGGGTCGGTCGTCGAGTACAAGATCACGCACGACGCGGACGACTTCGGCACCCCGAACAAGCTGACGCGCGAGGATCTGCTGGACCTGATCCGCGACGCGGGCTTCCGGCCGGTGGAGCGGAACACGCGGTACGAGATCATCCGCGAGTTCGAGGGTCCCGACCCGGCGCGCCGGGAGTCGCCGCAGCCGATGCGGGTCTGAAGCGGGCGGTGCGGATCCGACGCCGGGTACGGGCAGCGCGTGGTTGATCGCGCAGTTCCCCGCGCCCCTTCGGGGCACGTCCACCGGACGGGAACTGCGCGATCAGCCACGGACCACCCGCACCCGGCGTCGGATCCGAACCGCCCCCGGCGGGTACCCGCAACCCCATGACCCCCGAGGACGACTACACCGCACAACCCTTCGTCCCGAAACGCGGCCGCAGTCTCACCGCCCTCCGCGAAGCCGCCGCCGACTGCCGCGGCTGCCCCCTGCACAGGGCCGCCACCCAGACCGTGTTCGGCGCCGGCAAGGCGTCCGCTCGCGTCATGCTCGTCGGCGAGCAGCCCGGCGACCAGGAGGACCGCCGGGGCAAGCCCTTCGTCGGCCCCGCCGGCAAGCTCCTCGACCGGGCGCTGGCCGACGCCGGCATCGACCCGGCGGACGCGTACGTCACCAACGCCGTCAAGCACTTCAAGTTCACGCAGGCCGAGCCCCGCAAGCGCCGTATCCACAAGGAGCCCACCCTGCGCGAGTCGGCGGCGTGCGGGCCGTGGCTGGCGGCCGAGCTGGCCCTGGTGGAGCCCGAGCTGATCGTCGTGCTGGGCGCCACCGCCGGCAAGGCGCTGCTCGGCTCGTCGTTCCGGGTCACGCAGGTGCGCGGCACCGTGCTGGAGGAGGAGATCCACGGGCGCCCCGAGATGCTGGTGCCCACGGTGCACCCCTCCGCGGTGCTGCGGGCGGACGACAGGGAGGGCGCCTACCGGGGCCTGGTCGCCGATCTGGAGGTGGCGGCACGGGCCCTGTCGTAATAGGTAATATGCATGCGTGCCTCTTACCTTCACGCTCGACCCCGCCCTGACCCCCGAGCTGCGCGACGGCGTGCTCGATCTGTGGACCGACGTGTCCAACGCCGGCGGCTCCGTCGGCTTCGTCCCGCCGGTGAGCCGGGAGGACATACGGCCCGAGCTGGTCAAGCACATGGCGGCGATGGCCGAGGGCCGCACCCGGCTGCTCGTCGGCCACGACGAGGAGGGACGGGTGGCCGCCACCGCGTTCCTCGCCCTCAACACCCACCGGCTGATGGGCCACTGGCTGTGGCTCTACACGGTGATGGTCCACCCCCGCCACCAGGGCCGGGGCTACGGCCGGGACCTGATGGCCGCCGCCGCGGCCGCCGCCCGCGGCCTCGACGGCATCGAGGCGATCCGGCTCACCTGCCGGGGCGGACTCGGCCTCGAGCGGTTCTACGCGTCCTGCGGCTACAAGGAGGTCGGCCGGGTGCCCGGCGCGATCCGGGTGGCGCCGGGCGACGACCGGGACGACATCACGCTGCTGCTGCCGCTGGCCTGAGCGCGGGACCCCGGCTGTGGCGGGCGGGCTCCGGCGTGCTTCACTGGACGGTGCCCTTTTGGGTACGTTCTGGCCTCCCCCAAACGGAAGAGTGGATTGAGATGCTCCGCTACACGCTGATGCGCCTCGGGATCTTCGCGGGCTGCCTCGTGGCCGTCTGGGGCCTCGTCTACGCCGGTGTGTTCCCGCGCGGCCTCGGCGACTCCAACGGCATGTGGATCGTCCTGCTGTCCCTGGTCCTCTCCGCCCCCATCAGCTTCGTGGTGCTGCGCAAGGAGCGGGACCGCGCCTCCGTGCAGGTCGTGCAGCGGGTGGACCGCATGAAGGCCAACCTGGAGGCCAGCCGCGGCCAGGAGGATCTCGCCGACGACGCCGCCCGCACGCAGGGCCAGGCCTCGTAACCAGCGTCACATTCCCGAGCGCCCCGGTCTCCGAATCACAGGAAACCGGGGCGCTTTGGGTTTTACGGGCAGTAGTCCACTCCAGCCTCTCAAAGCCAGGCTTTGGGGGTCTCAAAGCATAAGTGTTAAAGTCGTACGCATGAAGCCAGCAGCCGCGCCCGCCACACCGCCGAGCCTCGGGCTCGTCGCGCGCCTGCACGTGGACCTCTGTCGGTGCGCGTCCGCGAACTGTCGCCCCTGACGTCCCTTCTCCTTCCGTCGTTCCCCACGTCAGCACCGCGCGTCCGTCCCCGCGTCCCGTCCCCCTACGGAGCCTGTCCGTGTCTTCCCTCACCAAGTCCTTCAAGGTGCCCTTCTGGGCCCAGATAATCGCCGGCCTCGTGCTCGGCGTCCTGCTGGGCTGGCTGGCCCGCAGCCAGGACGTCTCCTGGCTGGTCACCACCCTGGACAAGATCGGCGGCACCTTCATCGGCCTGCTGAAGCTGGCCGTCGCCCCGCTCGTCTTCTTCGCGATCCTCGTCTCGATCACCAACCTGCGGAAGGTCAACAACGCGGCCCGCCTCGCGTCGCGCACCCTCCTCTGGTTCATGATCACCTCCCTGATCGCGGTGGCCATCGGCCTCGTCATCGGTCTGGTCACCAACCCCGGCGCCGGCACCGGCCTCACCCCGGCCGACGGCGCCAAGCCCGAGCACACCGGCTCGTGGATCGACTTCCTGACCGGCATCGTGCCGACCGACGTCATCACACCGTTCACCGAACTGAACGTGCTCCAGATCGTCTTCATGGCCGCCGTCGCCGGTATCGCCGCGCTCCAGCTCGGCGAGAAGGCCCAGCCGATCCTGAACCTGAGCGAGTCGATCCTCGAACTCCTCCAGAAGGCCCTGTGGTGGGTCATCCGCCTGGCCCCGCTCGGCACCGTCGGCCTCATCGGCCGCGCCATCGCCACCTACGGCTGGGACCTGATCGGCAAGTACGCGACCTTCACCGCCGACATCTACGTCGGCTGCGCGATCGTCCTGTTCGTGGTCTACCCGGTGCTGCTCGCCACCGTCGCCAAGGCCAGCCCGCTCCAGTTCTTCAAGGGCGCCTGGCCCGCCATCCAGCTGGCCTTCGTCTCCCGGTCCTCCGTGGGCACCATGCCGCTGACCCAGAAGGTCACCGAGCGCCTCGGCGTGCCGAAGGAGTACGCGTCCTTCGCCGTGCCGTTCGGCGCGACCACCAAGATGGACGGCTGCGCCGCGATCTACCCGGCGATCGCCGCGATCTTCGTCGCGCAGATCTTCGGCATCGACCTCGGTGTCGGCGACTACCTGCTGATCGCCTTCGTGTCGGTGGTCGGCTCCGCCGCCACGGCCGGCCTCACCGGCGCCACGGTCATGCTGACGCTGACCCTGTCGACGCTGGGCCTGCCCATGGAGGGCGTCGGCCTCCTCCTCGCCATCGACCCGATCCTGGACATGATGCGCACCGCGACGAACGTCGCAGGCCAGGCGCTGGTTCCGGTCATCGTCTCCGCCCGCGAGGGGCTGCTCGACCGCAAGGCGTACGACGAGGCGCACAGCTCGCCGCTGGACGAGCCGGAGCCGTCGAAGCAGGACGCGGAGCCCGTCCCGGTCGCGGCCTGACCGCCCGGCCGAATCCTCACCCGCTCATGCCGGTGGCGTCCGGACGTGCTCACGAGCGCCGCCTCTATCAGAGGTGGCGAGAATCACGCTGTCGTCCGCCGCCGGATTTCATCATGCGGACGTCCG